>JBAXBD010000165.1:0-10172 GCA_037142165.1 Schlesneria sp.
GGCTTGATTCGAAATACGAAGAATCCCGAGTTTGACACCGCCCCGGCGCCGCAAATCCAGGCGAGCAAACTCCAGGCGAGCCGGGGCAGATCTGGCACGGGACCACTTGCAAAACACTGCCGGTCAAAGAACGGGCGAAAACATGCGGCAGAAGTTTTCCTGCAGTCGATCCCAGACGGGTCGCTCAAACCAGGTCGCCGGGTCGATTTGTTTCGCATGTGTCAAATCAGTGTGAAACTGATGCTCCAGTTGCTCGGCGATGCTGTAATCGTAAAGTACAGCTCCGACTTCGAAATTGAGAAACAGGCTGCGTGCATCAAAATTTGGCGTCCCGACCAGCGACCAGCAACCATCGATCGAGAGTGTTTTTGAATGGAGTTGCCCGTCCTGATATTCGTAGATCTTGACGCCGGCGTGTAACAAGGAATCGAAAAACGAACGAGCAGCGTGAAGCGTTGCCCAATAGGTTTTGGGACCCGAGATGAGAACCGACGTCGCGACTCCGCGCTGCGCCGCAGACTCGAGCGCAGAGACGAGCGACGGCGTCGGTACAAAATATGACGTGGCAAGGGTCACTCGATGTCGGGCTTCGTTGATGGCCGCAAACATCAGTCCATGAAACACATCTCGATCGTCATCGGGGCCGCTCGCAACGATCTGAGCAAAGACATTTCCAATTTGCTCGGGGGGAGGAAAGAATTTTTCGTCCGTCAGCTCTTCACCCGTCGCATATTTCCAATCGATGGCGAAGACTTCCTGCAATTGCAGCACTGTTGGACCATGAAGCCTCAGATGCGTATCCCGCCATCGACCGAAGTGGGGATCGAGCCCAAGATATTCGTCACCGACATTCATACCCCCTGTGAACGCCGTCTGGCCATCCACAATCACGATCTTACGATGACTTCGAAGATTAATTGACCAGCGTTCTCTTAATGATTGTCCAGGGACAAACGAGGCGATCTGAATTCCGGCATCCCGCATCGGTTGGAGAAACCGGCGCGTTAAACCAACGGAGCCAATACCGTCGTAAAGGAAACGGATTCGAACCCCTTGCTTCGCCTTTTCAATCAACAAGTCGCGTAGCCGGGTTCCAAGTTTATCAGGCTGCCAGATGTAGTATTCCAGATGAATCGACGAATGGGCGGCTGTGATTGCCGTGGCGATTTCGTCGAACGTCCGTTTCGCATCGATCAACAGTTGAACTCGATTTCCGACCGTGGCGCGCGTTCCTGAGATTATTTCTGCCAGCCGTTTGAGAACTCGCTGAGTTTCATCAAGGTGGTCGTGATGCAGATGGTGTTGATGTGACAATTGCGGCAATGTTCGGATGACCGTCTTTTTCGCCGCTTGCTTCCCTTGAAGACGTCGATCGACTCGATTGATGCCGAACACCAGAAAGAAGATCGCCCCGACGTAGGGCATCGTCACGATGGCCATCAGCCAGGCGACCGTCGAAACGGGTTGCTTCTTCTTTGTTAACAGCACGACTGGCAACAGTGCCAGCGTGAGCACGTAGCCGAAGACGGTGAAGATTGCGAGCACGGTTTGCATGGGCTCAGCATAATCAAAACTCGAACAAAAGAGTCACTCGCCGCGGGCGGAATCCTTTCCGCCCGGCGGCTGCGCCAGGATTGGGCGAATGACCTGTGACGCGATGCTGCCGCGATTCCTCGTCACATCCTTCCATGGTCGACCTCGTCTTCGACCGTTCCGCGTAGCCCGGTCGCCAGCGGAGCTTCTCACGTAACCTGAACTTACGACATCGCACGCAGGGCTAACTGATCAAACTCGGGGGTGTAGGTATTGGTAAATGCATCCCAGGCATCCTTGTCCCATAGTTCAGCATGATCCTGAACCCCCAAAAGATAGACATCCTTCTTTAACCCGGCGTACTCTGCCAGTCGGTCAGGAATGCGAACTCGGCTTTGGCTGTCGAATTCCATCCGTTCGGCCGACGAGTAAAACAATCGCGTGTAACGTTGGTGTTCTGGTGCGCTCGACAATTTGGCAGCGAATTGATCGAAGCCTTTCGGCGAGTAAATCACCAGAGACTTCTCTGTCCCCGGGGCAATAATGAGGCTGTCCAGGTGCTCTTCCGCGAAATCATCCTTGACTCGCTTCGGCACTGCCAAACGACGTTTATCGTCCAGCGTTCGGAGGTATGTCCCCGTCAGTGCCATTTGTCACCATTCTTCCCCATTTCTCCCCACGGCGGCCCAAATGTACCAAGGCTTTTAGGTTCTTCAAGCGAGAAAAGGACGCAATTTTCCAAACGAGGTCCACGGTCTGTCCTAGACCCTTTCCACGTATTGGACTTACGATTTTGAGAAAATTTTTCAGCGACTTCAGTTTGCCTGGCGCTGAAGCAGTTGGCGATAGAGCTTCGCGTACGCTTCGGCCGTGCGTTGAATCGTAAACTCTTTTTCAACAATGCTTTGTGAATTCAGACCAGCATTTCGGCTGAAATCGGGTTGAGAAAGAATTCGAAGGATGGCGTTTGCCAACTCGGCTGGTTGATCTGGCGCAACGGTCAAACCGTTGACTCCGTCGTGGATCAACTCTGATACCCCTTCGACTTGCGTTGCGATAACAGGCAACCCAGTCGCCATCGCTTCCAACACGACGTTGGGCATTCCCTCCCAGCGTGACGGAAGAATGAACGCCGTTGACGCTGTCAGCAGATTCGGGACGTCGTCGCGTCGACCAAGAAAAAGGACTCGATCGGTCAGGCTTTTTCGCTCAGACTGCTCGCGAAGCACAGTCAAATCAGGCCCGTCACCGACGATAACAAAGTAAGCATGCTCAGGCAAAGGGTTTAGCAACGAGACAGCTTCCAAGAGAACATCAAATCCCTTTTGCCGTTCGAGTCGCCCGATCGAAATCAGGATGCGACTTCCTGCTGGAATTCCAAATTCGGTCATGTCGGCCGGGGTCGCTCGCGTAAATAACTCGGCGTCGACCGAATTCGGAATGACGACGAGTTTCGCGGGATTCAGGCCGGCAACCTCCACTGAAAAATCTGCAACCCCTTTACTGACGCAGACATTCGTAGCGACAAGCCAATTCGTCCAGCGATCGAGCCATCTGTGCCAGGCAGACTGACGTTCGGCAACTCGCAACCCGGAAACAACTGTTTTCACCCCAGCCAGACGTGCCGCAATTCGTCCGACGATGTTCGCATGAAACAGGAATGTTTGCAGGATTGCAGGTTTGATACGCCGCAAATGTTGCGTCAACTGAAAGAGAACACGCGGAAGGCTGAACAGCCCATCGGCATTCAAACACAACACGGGGACGCTCGCCGACTCAAGCACCTCCACCAAATGGGCACGTGGCCCCAGGCAGATCACGTATGGTTCCCACTCGTCACTGTCCAAACTTAAGACAAGTTGCGTCAATGCTCGTTCGGCACCACCTGGATCGAGTTCCGTGATGCAGAAAGCAATGCGAATTGGCTTGAGGAGCGGGGGTGGGGTCATAGCAGCCTGTGTGGATCGAGTTTTCGATGCCCACCATACTGCCATGTTTTACCTGTCGAAAAAAGATCTCGTGCTTCAACAAACGTCGATATGAGGATTCTGCGCGACTGCATCGGACTTCTTCGAGATTGATACTTGATTCCATGAGTCTCGTTTGAGGATATTTTCCAAAGTAGCCATCATCGCTCCGAGGTTGTCATTTTTTGTAGTGGAGGCTTCCAGCCTCCGTACATTTTGATCTGCGGCTGGAAGCCGCAGCTACGGCTTGTGCCACGCCGTTTTCGACTTGCAAAAACTGACAACCTCTCCGCGTGATGAGCATTGTTCGAGAACCTACCGAATTTCTTTTCGCATCTTCTCAAAAAAGAAATTCAAACCAAGTATTTGTCCCGATGCTGCGGCAACGTTTGAATCGTTTTCGACGCATGCTCATCACGCGGAGAGGCTGTCAGTATTTGTCGTGTGGGCTTTAGCCCGCATCAGATGTTGTGTCGCACGGGCTGAAGGCCATGCGACCGGCTGTGGCTCGCCATGCTCAACGCGTAAAAAATGACAACCTCGGAGCGATGATGGCCACTTTGGTCGGAGGCAAAGCTTCGCTGGAGTCTTGGGAGCCGCAGTCACTTTCCCTTATGACGTCCAAAGAGCACTGCTTGACCGAAGACGTTCAAGCAGTGGCACATCAGAATTTGACATAACGTAAAAGCTGGATTCCGTCCTATTTTGACGTTGGGGCTGGCGGCTGGGGTCTCTGTGGTATCGTGTAAAGGCAACAATCGACGGGGCAGACGTCATGATTGGGGCCGAATTGCCCGATGGCCCGTTTTTCGGTGCGACGGCCCAATCGTTCTTCAACCAGTTCCCGAATGCACTCGACAAAAACAGGATGAGTCCCCACGGTTTCGGAGCGAGACATTTCCATTCCGACCTCGTCACAGATCCCCTTGGCCTCTTCGTCGAGGTCAAATAAGACTTCCATGTGATCTGACAGAAATCCGACCGGAGCGATCACGACCGCTTTCTGACCAGTTGCTTGAAGTTCGCGAATGTAGTCGCCGATATCAGGCTCCAACCACGGGTCTCCCGGTCGACCGCTTCGGCTCTGGTACACCAGTCGCCAGCGATTCTGGGGAATTTGAAGCTCTTGAGCGATGAGTCGACAGCATTCTTCGAGTTGTTTCACGTAGTTGCAATTCGTCGACATCGACAGCGGAATGCTATGCGCCGTGAAAGCCAGCGTTGCAGTTGACCTGTTGTCTGCAGAGAGCTTCTCAAACGCCGAGCGGATTCGGTCAACATTGGCGGCAATGAAACCAGGATGGTTGTAAAAAACGCGAATCTTATCGATGACAGGCGCGTCTGCCCCGACTTCTTCGCGGGCTTTTTCTACGTTCTCTCGATACTGACGGCAGCCCGAATAAGAACTGTACGCCGATGTCACGAACGCCAGGGCGTGTTTGATTCCATCCCGTTTCATTTGACCAAGCGTGTCAGCCAGCATCGGATGCCAATTGCGGTTTCCCCAATAGATTGGCAAATGGATATCGGATCGCGTCAGTTCCGCTCGAAAGGCCTCAATGAATTCGCGTACCTGAGCATTGATCGGACTGACACCATTAAAGTGCTGATAGTGTTCGGCCACTTCCAGCAATCGCTCGCGCGGAACGGGCTTGCCTCGCAACACATTTTCGAGGAAGGGAATCACATCATCGGGCTTTTCCGGCCCACCAAACGAGACAACCAGAAGAGCATCGTAGGGAATTTTTTCCGATTCAGTCACAACATGTTCCCAATGTATTTCAGTCGATGTACGGCACGGTGAAGAGACGGCGGTCAGATCCAGAGCATCATTTCGTCGCTGGCGGCGCTTCTGCCGCGCCTGAAATCCGATCGACATACATTTTAGTCACGTCTTCGGGAACGACATCAGGTGGAATCAGGAATTCAAATTCTTTTTCGTTCACTGGAGCGTCAAGTTCCACATTTCGGAACTCAAGATTGAGCAATGGCCTGAGAGCTTTCTTCTCAGGCTGCTTCTTTAGATACAACAATCTTTCAGGAAAAAGTGTCTGCGAGTCAACGTACAGTCGAACAAGGTCCGGCACGAAAACGGGCAGAGAATCATCCTTCCCCTTTGGAAAACGTTGAATCACCTCTTTTTTCCAGCGGCCCTGGATAATCGTTCGTTGATGACCGTCAACTTCTTCCTGTTTCATGGCATCAAACACCATCGTTCGCTCCAACGATGCAAGAAGAGCCGTTAAACCACCGAGACCGAGTTCAACATTCAGGGTTGATTCGGGAATACCCTTTTGATTGGCTGCAAGAGCCGCTTTCTGAATCTGGAGGACGTTTCGGTGCGTCACGCGTTTCGGCGACCCTGGAAGTGTCAGCACAGTCCAAAGTTCCTTCCCGTCGCAAACTTCCAGCATTTCTCCTTCAGCTCCCTGATCGGGAACGACCAGGTAGTTCAGCTTCAATTTCATTCCCGTGGTCGAATTACCGAACGAAAGATACTGGCCGGTGACTTTGAATTGCTGATCGCCAATCGAAACATTCTGGCTCAAATCTGCTTTCACTGATTGGTGAGTCTGCAATTCCTGCCGGACTCGATCCAGAAATTCCGCCGCTTCACCCCCCTTATCGTTCCCTTCCGCACGATCCTTAAGGCCATCGCCCGCCTGGCCAGCGACGAAACCTATTGGCAGAAAAAGAGTTACAGCAACAAAAACAAACGCAGCCCCCAGAATCGTCAATCTAAGCAAAGTTTGTGGACGATTCGGAATATGTCGGATTTGCCAAAGATGCAACGCAGTTCCTTCCGAAAAGAGAAGAGCAGACCAAGGTGCCACGATGCGCCAGTCGCCACGGTGTTACGAATCAGTTCTTTCGAACGCGAATCGTAACGCATGGCATTGTAACTGGAAACGGATGCACGGGTCGACGGAAAAACGTGTCACAAGGCAAATCAGAAGGGATTCGACAGGACCGGCGACGGGACGATGTGGAGAAGGGCTGGGAATGAGAAGCCAGCCATCACGATATCGACACTGTTTCGCAGCCTGTCCCGAGAGGGATCGCAATGAAGCTGTACTTTCTCGCATTGGGCACGGTCGTCGTAGTGTGCGTCGGCTGCGCCATGGATGGACATCAAGGGATCAACCAAAGCTCCGGCTTGGGTGGTCCGAATCTGGCGGGGTTAAACCACTCCGGCGGAAACAAGGGGGAATACCATGCACCTCCACCCGCAATGATGATGCGGCCAGGTCCGATGGTCGACGGCCCAGGGCCGGGCGTGCTGGCGATGATGGGTCCGGGCGGCATGGGTGGTGGCGGAATGGGTCCTGGCGGCAGCCGAACCTTCGCTCCGACCAGCACTCAGGTTCGGTTTGTCGGACCAGACGGGATGAACGTTGGCTGGCAGGTTCCTACCGGCTATGCCGAGCATCAGCTCGTCACACCCGGCCGTTACAATTTCATGCAAGGCTCGACCTATCGCCTGAAATTCAGCGGGATTCCTGGCCGTGAAGGGTTGGTTCTCTACCCGACGCTTCAGGTGTATCCAACACACCCGAACACCGATGCTTACCTTTCGCACAACAGCGTCCCCATTCAGTTGACGAATGAGGACCTGGATCAGGTCGAAAGCAATAACTTCGTCACGAAAGTGATTTACCTGCCGGATGCACGGTTCCAGGAACTGGCAATCGCCAACGTTGAAACGCTCGTTTCGACACGACTTGATCCCGGTGTCGATCCAATCCAGGAAGCCGACAAGCGGGGAACGATCATGGCCGTGATCCGAATCGGTAACATGGATCTCGAAATGCAAGGTCAGGCAGGTTGCCCACCACTCGCTTCCGGTGATGGAAGCGATGTCGAACAAGTGACCTATCGAATTGACGGTGAACGGGGAGAAATGGTTCCGCCAATGCCAATCGGCCCAGCCGGTAACGTTGGTACGGGAACGGGCATCCCCAACGCGATGATGGTTGCAGGCTCTGGATATCCCGGTGCACCGATTTCGGGTGCCAACATGCCACCTTGGGGCATGCCGATTACGGGGACTCCAATCGGACTCGCAGGTCCTCCACACCTTCCACTCGGTGGGCCAGCCAGCCTGAAGTCTCACACGGTTCGTAACCGAACCCGAATGGACTTGCCGAAACCTGTTGATCACATGCTTGTCGATGTCCGACATGAACCTGGACTCAGCCTGCCTGAACCAGTTCGATATGTCGAATACACCGAAAAGCACCCAGTCTATCGCCCCGGTGAACTTTCGAACCCAGCCTGGAACGTTCCAGGTAATGGTCAAGGTTACGGCCCCGGCCCAGGTTATGGTCCAGGACCAGGCTACGGCCCTCCAGGTCAGTAAGGTTCAGAAATCTGTGACACCACTCAGCCCGGATGCCTTGCTGCATACGGGCTGAGTCCCTTCTCTGACGAAACGACCGCTTCTGACAAAGCCGGTGGAAATGTCGACCGGCCCCACTCAGATTCCTGTTCCTCCGCAGCACTCTTCCTAAAGGCAGTTTATTGTGAAACGGATCTCGTTGATCCTCTGGCTGTCATTGATTACGACGCTGACGCTGCCGTGTGGAAAAGTCTCGGCACAACAGTTTCCGTCGGTGAACGGACGTCAGTTTCCGGTGAATCAGATGAGCCCACCCGGTACAGCGGCTCAATGGGCCGCCAATTCCGGCCGAGGAAATCTCGAATACTTTCAACCTGTCCGGGTCTCGCTGCCAACCAAGGGACTGGTTACCTACTACGAAGGCTCACCCCACCGCTCTTACGACGTGAAGGCTCCTGCACAAGCCAGTCTCGTCGTCGGACAAATGTATCGCATGCGAATCAGTGCCATGCCGGAATTCCCCGGTGTCGAGTTCTACCCGTCCATCGAATTAATCGATCGCCTGCATCCTCCGACCTGCCAGGTCGAAGATTTTCCGATCGAATTTGAATTCACCGAGGAAGAGTTCGAATGGGCCGCGAACGGACGACTGGTCACAAAGGTGATCTACCTGGAACAACCTGATCGAGTTCCCGTCACGCTGCTCGACCAGAAACAACGAATCACGACGATCGAACCCTCGCAAAACGCCATTGCCGAAGCGGATATGCTGGGTCGACCGGTCGCCATCATCCGGCTGGGTGGACGAACTCCTGATCCCAATCAGCCAGATCCCCGTTTTTTCGGACCTGGCGGACCCATCAAGGTCAACCAGCACCAGATACCGCAAGAAATGCAATCGGCATCGACATCGCGACCTGACAATCTCGAAAACCGAACATCGACTGTGACAGCTCAGGAAGGGGTCGTCAGTCTCCGAAAAGGGACGTCTCGCCGGGTCGCCCAGCGATAAGCGGCGATATCCGAATTTACTTTTTCGCCATTGATGTGAGTCTCAGCATGATCTCGCTATCTCGCCAACTCGGACGCAAGGTACTCGGATGGAGCGCCATCGGTCTGGCGTTGAGCTGCTCAGCCTGTGCGACCGTTTCTCAGACAACGGCCCGTTCGAACTCCCCCGATGACGGCAACATCCAGGCGATTTACAACGAGGTTGCGAAACCGAGTTCAAAAGAGGGTACTGGCACAAAGACGGCACGAAAAGCGCGAGTCTCGGAGATCCAGCAATTAGGTTACGAGCAGCCTCAAGCGGGTGCGACACAAGTCAAAAAAGACCGATCGATTCAGCAGATTGCCTACACCGAACAAAGTCCTCCCGGCAACGGTTCCGACGGAATTGACCAGGCCGGCTGGATTCATCGAAGACCCCGGTTTGCGGCACCGATTGAAGCCTGTCCGAATCCGGTGGACGTCGAATGTATTCCGTGTGAACCTCGAATGCCTGCCGCCGGACCAAATCCGATGGGCCCCGGCATGATGGCCTGCGACGCCTGCAATCTTCCGTCGCCAGAAACTTATGCGGATGAGTATCTGTGCGATGGTGGCGACCGAGACGTTCCCGTCCACTACGACAGGGCCTTCCGCCGTGGTCTTGAGACCGAAGACACGATCATGGAATACACGGACCGCGCTGGTTTCGAACGCATGAAACCGACGAACCGTGTCTGCATTTATGCACCTCGATTTGCGTCTGTTCGTACGGTCAGCAGACCGCATGAAGAATCCATGACAGACGAAGTCGCAGGGGTCGGCCAGTTGGCAATGACGGGTGGAATCCATACTCGATTGAAGGCCTCGAACGCTGTCAAACGAGAAATGACCGGTCGACTCGCGGTTCGTTCGCGGGCCAGTGGACTGGAAATGGATGCCTATCAAGGTGTCATGTCGCAGCTTCGCAGCCCATCGGTCCACGACAAGCTGTTAAACATCTACCAGGCTTTGGCGTTTGTCAAATTCGGTCGCATCGACGATGCCGACTCGGCTCGGTTGAACTACGGTTTACAGGCGGCATCGCTGTGGACTCGTGAGGAGAATCCGGTCATTTCGTCGAAGACCGACATGGCCCTGGAAGGGAACTTCCTGCAGGCGACCGCAGTCATCACCGCCATCGACGAAAAGGAAAGTGAGAACCTGCGAATCGTGAAGCTGGCCGATAAGAAAACGGCCGCTCCAGGCGATCAGATCGAATTCACCATTCGTTACGACAATCTGGGGACGCGTGAAGTCTATCACGTCCGCATCGTCGACAACCTGACTCCTCGACTGGAGTACGT
>JBAXBD010000166.1:0-10114 GCA_037142165.1 Schlesneria sp.
AGGGGGTGGTCCTAATTCCCGAGCAACGCAATCGCCCGGTGAACCAAATCCACCCCAATCTTTTAATGCACCAATGCATTCAACGCGGCCAATGAGGGTCACCCCATTGGGGTTCAGGGTTACGTTTATGGCCAAAACCCAGGCCGATGGCCTGGGCTGACATAGGGCTGTCGCTTTGCGACGAAAGAAAAAGAGGGTTGATGACCGATATGCTTCGATTCGTTGGCTCAATCATTCTGAAATGACCCACACATATCGACCCAACCGTATCGACCCACGCATGTCGACGAACGCAAAGCCCCCTGAACATTCCTAAACCCCGAATGGGGTGGTCCTATGTCAGCCCAGGCCAGGCGGCCTGGGTTTCGGCGATACGCAACAAAACAAAACCCCAAGGGGGTGTCCCGTGAAGGATTTTTCTTCGAGAAAACGTGGGTAATTTGAAAAAAGTGAAGTAGTGACTCTCAAGCTTTAAGCTCTCCGCCGACCTCGCGTCGGTGGAAGCAACGACTGAGAAGCTACCACCAAGCCTAATCGCAAAAAGGTAAGCTCTCCACTGACCTTGTGTCAGTGGAAGTAACGACTGAAGAGCTGTTGAACTCACTCAATCGGATGGTTAACAAGAAGAATTAGCGTGAAAGTCGCTGCTTCCCCCGACGCAAGATCGGTGGAGAGCAAGACATTTCACATTCGTTCCATCGGTGTAGCTGGCCAGTCGCTGCTTCCACCGACGCGAGGTCGGTGGAGAGCATTTTCCATAACCGCGTTTCACCGTTATTTTCGTTTTCCCGATGAAAAATCCTTCACGGCGTTGCCCAAGGGGGTGGCCCTAATTCCCGAACAGCGCAATCGCCTGGTGAACCAAATCCACCCCAATCGTTTAACGCACCCGTAGATTATAGCACGGCCAATTAGGGTCACCCCCTTGGGGTTCAGGGTTACGTTTATGGCCAAAACCCAGGCCGATGGCCTGGGCTGACATAGGGCTGTCGCTTTGCGACGAAAGAAAAAGAGGGTTGATGACCGATATGCTTCGATTCGTTGGCTCAATCATTCTGAAATGACCCACACATATCGACCCAACCGTATCGACCCACGCATGTCGACGAACGCAAAGCCCCCTGAACATTCCTAAACCCCGAATGGGGTGGTCCTATGTCAGCCCAGGCCAGGCGGCCTGGGTTTCGGCGATACGCAACAAAACAAAACCCCAAGGGGGTGGTCCTAATTCCCGAGCAACGCAATCGCCCGGTGAACCAAATCCACCCTAATCTTTTAACGCACACGTATGTTTAACGTGGCCAATGAGGGTCACCTCGTTGGGGTTCAAGACCAAGTCGGTGGCGGTGATCCACGCGGATGGACTGGTATAGGGTTGTCACGTTACGACGCACGAGGGGTGTCGCTCCCCAGCATCTCAAATTGCTCGACGGCCTTCCGTCTAGCAGAGGCAAAGTACAAAGCGAGTGCTCGGGAGTGGGGATTAAAAGGGATATACCACGAACGACCCAAAGGGCTGGTTGCCGGCTTCGATCGCAACCTAATTTGGAGAAGAATTTGAACCACGAAAAACCTGGCGCAGGCTTCGCCCGCAACCCGATCACGAGAAGAAATTGAACCACGAAAAACACGAAAAACACGAAAAAACAGTCGAGGCGAGCCGGGGCAACTCGCGAGCAATCCGGGTTAAACAAGCTGGTCTCGGACATATTTGGGGGTTTGCAGAAGCCCGAGCAGGGTTCGCCCGTCAAACATTCGGAAGGGAATGCTGGTGCTCCGCTGGATCTCTCGATTCACCTCTTCGGGGTCAGGATTCAGATTCAGTGGACGATCACTTGCCAGAACAAGCCCCCATGGTGAACCGTAGGTCGGTACGTTTGCCGTCACGACTACGATTTCGCGGAACACCGACGCAATCGTTTTTGCCGTTCTTGTCAGAGGTTCAAGCAATGGTGGAGACATGGACCCCGCCTGATTGATGAAAATTCCTCCCGGTGCCAGAGCCTGCTGGCAGTAGCTGAAAAACTCACGGGTGAACAGCTTGCAGGCGGGGCCCGTTTCAATCGGGTCTGTCAGATCCGCAATGATGACGTCCCAACCCCGCGTTCCCGCTATCAGTTCATATGCATCCGCGATTTCAATTTTGACACGAGGATCGTTTAATGATCCCTGATGAATTTCGGGAAGCCATTCTCGACACGCCTCCACCGCCGCTCCGTCGATATCTACAAGGAGTATTTCTTCGACGTTATTCCACTTCAACGCTTCGCGAGCGGCTCCCCCGTCGGCACCTCCGGCGATCAATATCCGGCGCGGGGCACCGTGCATGACGATTGGCGTGTGGACCAGCGGCTCGTGGTACAGGAATTCGTCCCCGGTACATGTTTGCCAGCGGCCATCGAGGACCAGCGCTTTTCCATAGAGACCGCTTTCCACAATGAACATCTCTTGAAACGGCGTCTGGCAATGAGTCAGCACCCGCTGTATTCGGTGTTGCCAGATATCGTCGGGCGTAAATGATTCGCCGATCCATTGAATGTCAGAGGTCATCAACGTTGCCCTAAAATTACAGCCAGAGTTTGATGCGGTCTTTAAGCTGAGCTGGGATTTTTTTCATCACCGCTTTTTCGATCTGGTTCGTTGCGTAACGAGTGCTGAAATGCATGGCGATAATCAGCTCGTTATGAAACTTGTCTGCCCGTTCAATGATGTCATCCAGATGCATATGGCCGAATTTATAGATTTTCTCTTTGCGATGTTCCGGACGAAAAAACGTGATTTCGGTAATCAAAATCTTTGCATCGAAGATCGGAGGATAATTGTCGATTCCTGGCGGGGATGTATCACCGGTGTAACAGACCAATGGAGTTCGCACTTCGTGCGCCACTTCTTCACCCGACAATCGCAGGTCACGGATTTCGTTTCCACTGAGCGTCATATATTTCGGCTTCAGTTTTTTTCGCCGCTGCCAGACGAGATACCCGACCGATGGAACGGTATGGGTCGTGGCAAAAACCGTGACAAGATGGTCGCGAGACAGCTCGATTTCCTGGCCCGCTTTGACACCAATCAACTGACAATTCATTCGTCCGCGATCCAGTTTCTGCCAGACCTTCAACAGTCGATCGGCCGATTCAACGTTTTCTTCCGGCAGATAGATTGTCGGTGGCTCCATCTTCATCATCCGTCGTCGAGCGACGTAGACAGGTAACGCAGCCATATGATCAAGGTGTGCATGCGTAATGAATATTGTCGGAATATTCATGAAATCCCAGGGACTGCCACCGAGGTCGAAGCCAAGCTTCAGTTCCGGAATTCTCCAATAGCTCTGTACCGCCGCTCGGGAATAGCCTTCAATCGTGAGGCCGTCATGTTGCAGGGAATGGTAGGGAAGGTTTTCAACCATCGTGGGTCATCCAATCAAATCGACTAAACAACCTTCACGGGCTTGTTGGTCTGAATACTTTTGGCCTCGGCATAACAAATATTCAAAGCGTCACGCGCCAGCTCGGCTGACAGCAGTGGAGGTGTTTCGCGGGACTTCACCGCATCAACGGCCACTTGCAATTCCGAGGTGAACGCCGAGCACCATTCGGTCCCCCCTTTCAGCTTGGGCTGCGTGACTTTTCCTTTTGACACAACCGTCAGGGGTCGATCTTGAATCCACTCGCCCCCCAGCGTCCCCGCACTGTAAAGCAGCGTGGCTTGCTCGAGATAGATTTCAAACCCGGCAGAAAACGCGAGCCCCTCTGCGGCAATCCCGCCACTCACGGCACTCACTGCCACGGACGGATCGTCATAGACGTATTGAGTGTGGACGTGGTTAACGAACCCGTCTTGCACGATCCCGCGCGAAAACACCTGTTGAGGGACGCCACAGATCAGGCTGATGAAGTGATTGTCGTGAATATGCAGGTCAATGCCCCAACCCCCTAGCTTACGAAAGTCGGACATATCGCTGGACCACTTCGGAGATGAAATGACGCGGCGGAAATGTGCCGCTCGCAGCTTTCCGTATTTCCCGGACGCGATTGTTTCCGCTGCAAACTTAAATTCGGGAAAAAAGGGAAGGACCTGAGCGACCATCAGCTTGCGGCCGGTTTTCCGAGCCACTTCGACCATTCGATCTGCAGCCTTCGGATCAATCGCAATCGGTTTTTCGATCAAGACGTCTTTGCCAGCATTCATTGCGGCAATGGCCAGCTCTTCGTGCTTGTCATTGGGCATGCAAATATCAATCAGGTCAATGTCTGGAGAGGCGAACATTTTTCGGTAGTCGTCGTAAGCGACGATCTTCGTCAGGTCGAGTTTTGCGCCGCGCGGACCGAAGTTTCCTTGAATTGAGGTCCAGTCCCCAATCAGCTTTTCCGGACTTCGGCTGCAGATCGTCGTGACCGTCCCCCCTTTGAGCTTCGAGCCCGTGATCCGGCCGGCGTCGGTGAACTTCATCGCTCCGGAAAAATGCGCCCACCCCATGAACCCGATTCCGACGATCCCAATTCTCACCATCGGCTGTTCCTCCAAAACAATGCTCAGTGACAAAAAAATGCTCAGTGACTGTCCGTATTCGATCGGTAGCATCCGGCTGACCTTTGGGAAAAGCAAGCCTGCGGCGGCTGCCCAATCCCTACGCATCATGGCGATGCCTGTTTTTGTGGCAAACTGACGGCCTGCCAGTGGCTGGCGGGCGGAAAAACCTGAGTTCGGAGCAGGTTTCCACAAAAAAATACGCTCTGCATCGCAAAGCTGTGGTGGTTCTGTTGAGGTTGCCGGAAAATCGGGCGTTGTTGTCTGTTGTGGGCTTCCGGACGGAGTTGTAGCGATTCTACCGAATTCTCGGATTGGACTAGATTTTCTTGTATCGGGGCTGTTATCCTTCTGATGTCGTACTCCAGTTGATGACAGTAGCGACCGATGGTTGCAAGGAGAGCTGTCTGAGGAGACGACTAGTTGAGACCGCGCAGCACGAAACAGGGAAGATCATTCAGGACCAGGAAAGGGGTGGCGGTATGTTGGTGCTCTCTCGAAAGCCAGGCGAAAAGATTTTGATTGGTGATAACGTGACGGTCACGATTGTTCGCATCGGTCCCAACACCGTGCGGATCGGAATCGAGGCTCCGCGTGATATGAACATCGTTCGCGAAGAACTCTGTGAGCACGCTGGCCACATTGACGAACAGGTCAATGGTCATAGCGACACTGACTCCATTTAACGAAGTCAGTCGGCTCTTTAGCGATGAATTTTTAGAACCAGCGTGGCACAATAGCCTCGCTGGTTTTTTTACGGACTTGCGGATCTTTTTCTCGTTCAGGAGCAATCCCCCATGTTAAACCTCGCAGGGTCTGGATCGACGCATACGTGCGATGGCGTTTCGCGCCGTGACTTCATGCAGGTGGGAACGTTGGGTGCAATTGGTCTTTCGATGGCTGACATCGCAGCGATGGAGGCTCGGGCTGCTGAAGCGAGTGCTCATCGGACAGGTAAAGACGACAGATCGTGCATCATGATCTTCAATCTTGGTGCCCCCAGCCAACTGGACACGTTCGACCCCAAGCCGGAAGCCCCTCGGGAAATCCGCGGCCCGTTTCAGCCGATTGCAACGAAGTCGCCTGAGATACTGATCAGCGAGATTTTCCCGAAACACGCCGCACTGGCCGACCACATCTCGTTCGTGAGAAGCTGCAATCACGGCGCCCCTGCGGTTCACGATGCCGGTTGGCAGATGATGCAGACGGGTCGATTTTTTACCGGTGGCGTCAACACGCCTCACGCAGGAAGCGTAACAGCCTACCTGATGGGGCGCAAGACGGACCTCCCACCGTTTGTCGTGCTGCCCGAATTGATGGGTTCTGGGGGCGGAAACATGCCGAACGGTCAAGCGGGAGGTTTCCTGGGCAAGGCCTATGATCCGTTTGCGTTGAATGCTGATCCCTCAAAACCTGATTTCACCGTCCCCGATTTGTTACCACCAAAGCAGATTGGTGAGGCACGATTGCAACGGCGTCAAAAACTGCGCGAAGTCGTTGATCAAACCATTTCCGGTTTCGAAAAGAGTGAAAACGCTCAACTGATCGACAGCAGTTTTCAATCTGCTTTTCGGATCATTTCAAGTCCCCAGGCAAGACAAGCGTTCGACCTTGCAAAAGAACCAGCATCTGTACGCGAACGTTACGGAATGAACCGGTTTGGCCAATGTTGTCTGCTGGCCCGGCGCCTGGTCGAAGCGGGGGTCAGGTTTGTCACGATTAACACGTTTTTGACGGTCTTCAACGAAGTGACCTGGGACATTCACGGGACGTTGCCGTTTACGTCCATCGAAGGGATGAAAAATATTGTCGCGCCGATGTATGACCAGGGATACAGTGCATTGATCGAAGATCTCGTCCAGCGAGGTTTGATCGGGAATACACTGGTCTGCAACCTGGCCGAATTTGGTCGCACTCCGCGTGTGAATCCTGCCGGGGGGCGTGATCACTGGCCACAGTGCTGGACCGTTTATTTTGCGGGGGGCGGAGTCAAAGGGGGGCGAGTCATCGGCCGTAGTGATCCCGTGGGTGGATATCCGGCGGAACGCCCAGTCACTCCACCCGACGTCGTGGCGACGATTTTTCACAGCCTGGGCTTCAACGTGGAAGATCATCTCCCCGGGCCGGCAGGTCGTCCGTTCCCATTGGCTGATTCAGGGACGAAGCCCATTCTTGAGCTATTTACGTAAAAAAACCCTTCGCAAGCCGACGGCTTCAGACACTTTTTTAAGGTGTCTGAATACGCTGGCTGCGAAGGGCTCGTCCCCCCCCCGGCATCGAAGACCGTGTTGGTCGACGACACACGAGTAGCTTAATTTGAGTCCGTCCGACCTGGAGGCGCCGTCGGACTCAATTGGATGGAATTGAGAATTTCTTTTGCAGAGACATGGCAGACGATTCACCGGGGTTTTAGTACCCGGAGGTCTCTTCATTCAAGCCTTGCTGCGACGCCAGTCGGTCAGCCTTGTATCGCTCAAGAGCGCGAATCTGATTCGAAAGTTTCTGCTCAGGCCCCTTCGGGAAGTACTGAACATCGTCGTCGAGGTAGTAGGCCGAGGGCAAGGTTTGGCCACCAATGGTAGTCTGCAGGCAACCGACTGATGTCGCTGACATCAGCAATCCTGCCATCAGATGCATGTGCCAGACCGATTTCGCTTTCATAGCAACATCCTTGCACGACAAAGTCCCCGCGAAAATATCGCGGCGTTCCCTAGTAAAATCGGCCATTACAACCCGAATCTTTCGTAGAATCGGCACAAAACTCCAGATTTGTCTGGTAATGAGGTTTTTGCGGGTGAAACGCCGCAAGCTTGCAGCCGGAGCGTCGACCCATTTTACGCAGACTTCCAATTCGATTCGCAGGGATTTCTCAATGCTGTAACGGTCGGATGTGCCGCGACATCGGAGCGGTCTCCGACGCAGTGTCTTTGGAACAAAATTTCGGAGTAATGGGTGCCGGGGTTATGCTGTCTGCATTAAAGCAGTAGGCTTTAAACGCGACGTCGAAACCGATAGACACGGCCATATCGGATCGCGGCGAATTGAACTCTCTTTGGATCGAGTTGCCTCGGCGGCCGCCGCAGAAACCGGAGGTAACGTTAATCCGCGCAGCGAGGGCTGCGCTCGATCGAGTTATTCAAGGGCTGCCTGGGCTACGCGCTGGGCGAGCAGTTGACGGTCGACTATTCCTTCGAGCTGATGGTCGCGGACGAGTGCTACATATGGTGTTGTTCGCCCGAGGATTTCCCGTAGTAAAAACTGCTGGCGCTTGTTGCGAATATCTACGATTTCTGCATCTCGGGCGATACCCAAATCGTATTCGAAGTCTCGGACTGTTAGAGAATGTTTAGCGGATTCTTCATTTTGACCGAATGCTTCACTGACAAACTCGGGGTACCTTTTGAGTTCGTTACTGATATTCTCGAATGCAGAAACAGCCGAACGAAACTTCGCGTAAGCTTGATTCAGGGCTGGCCATTTTAACTCGAGTCGATGGCAGATCTCAAATGGCGATGTCATCAAGAGAAACTTTCCCTCGTTGTCGACGAATACTAAGCCGCGAGTTCGACCGGCGTCGCGAGCGAGGGCGGCGACCAGATACAAACGCGTGTTCCACCATGGTATGGGACCTGTCTGCAACTCGATAAACTGTGCTGTCCCAAGAAGGCCGAGTTTATCCCTGATACTCATCAGATATGAATCATCGAGCTTTTGGCTCTTTAGCACGATGTCAGCGGCCTCAAGTTGCTGCACTTTGCGAGTACTTTCGTGCACTCGTAAAGAGCATAGCACCTCCTTGGCCAGATCCTCAGCGGTCTCAAAGTATCCGCTGCACTGATTCTGAAGTCGTGCACGCAAGTTACTGATACGGGTGAGATCAGGATCTTTCCACTGCTCTGGCCAGGATGTTTTGTCCTTTAACAGGAACGTAAGTCGAGTCATCGGCTTGCCACCAGCGGCGACATACTCCATTTCAGTCACTGAAAGACGTTCGGGATTGTTTTCGCTGGGGATGTGACCGTAGCGCCAGGCGAAAACACCAAGGTAGACATCGCATTCAACGACGTCCCCCATGCAGGCAATTTCGACCCTCTGGTCACGAGCGACATACTCCTCTATCATTGCAACTTCGTAACCTGACTTGCGTAGGGTTCGCCCCAATACTTCGCGATGGTGCTCGAGATCGAGGTAGGTCGAAGACAAATAAAGTTTCATCGTTAGTACTGCCGCCGAACTTGCTTTCAGGCTGAAGTGTCTGATACCCGTAAGTCGTTTCATTGCGACTTACCGCTCGTAGGGCGCCTCCCGTTAAGTGTAAATTCGCCGGTCGGTTGAGCGGTTCTTCCAGGGGAATACGTCCCTGGGGATTGAATTGTGCATCCCACTATTCTGCGCTGTCAACGGTCAAGTGTTCACATACTGTCGTACCCGAGATGAACGGTCACATCGACCAAAGGATTCCAACGAAAAATTACGGTGAGAAACTGCCGTACATTTTTTGGGGAAAAGGAAGATGGTTGAGATAGGGCGCCTCACCAAAAGTTCGCGCAAAAAATAGCGTCTCCATGATTGTTTCACGAGCACCTTCTAAATCTTAAGAAAACACTTCGATTCCACGTTGACATTACGTGAAGTTATTTGTAATTTTTTGTCGTTGTTTTTTTGGGGGGCAAAGAAGTTCGCCATAACGCAGTTGAAAGCACGTTCGCCATCATCGCCCGGATGGTTGCAGGCTTGTTTCTTAGGGAATTTTGACCGCAAACGCTGTTGTTGGAACTGGGATGAGGCTCATTCGCGGGATGATGTTACACCCGAATTTCCGGAAACCTGACGAAATATATCGATCTTTGAAATATTGGGATGAATTAATACGGATCGCCCCCGCAGCCAACAATCGGTGCGGGCTGGTCCGTGCGGCGCCGAAGCGGCGAGAGAGTAGTTATGAGAGAGTAGAGAGTAGATAAGAATCAAATGAATGTTTTCTTGATCTGGTTTATTCCCTGATTTCTCCCGATTAACTTTCTGCCGCCTCGGCTGCGGGGCCTTGAAGACTCGAGCGTAGACGACGACTACCCGAAATTCTTTTTCGGTTCGTCCATCGTTGCGCAAATGCACCCATCGTTGTTCAAGTTCATTTGCAAGACGTTTCGATCAGAAAGAATTCAACCACGGATAACACGGATGGCCACGGATAAGAGAAGAATAGAATGCCGTGATTAGCATTCTTGCCTTTATCCGTGCCCATCCGTGTTATCCGTGGTTAAAAGTCTTGTGTTCCCTGGACTTTGCGTTGTTTTGGTGGGCCTTGAAGACTCGACCGCACCCTGCCGTTTCTCGAATTTTCATTCGGTTTGTCCATAGTTGCGCAAATGCCGTTATCTTCGAGCAACCTGGTCTTCCGAGAGCGGCGGCTAGAAGCCGCCGCTACCGGCTGCCCATAGTTGCGCAAGCTTTGAGATGGAGGAAAAGCCGAAAACGCCTGTTTTCTGCCAGTGTTGCGCAACAATCCCATCGTTGTTCAAGTTCAATTGAAAGACGTTTCGATCAGGAAGAATTCAACCACGGATAACACTGATGGCCACGGATA
>JBAXBD010000167.1:0-10072 GCA_037142165.1 Schlesneria sp.
GTACTTATTATAAGGCGGAATCGTTGAAACGAGCCGATCAGCCAGATCAGGCGATTGCGTTGTTTCAAAGAATCTTTGATACGTTTCCAGCGGGCAAACCTGCAGCGAGTGGGGCGGAATTGCAACAACCACTCGAATTCGCATTTAAGGCCGGATTACAAGTCGCGCGGATCCTGAATAAGGCCGACAAGATTGTTGAAGCGGATGCTGCCTATGAAGAGTTGCTGAGGCGATTCCCACAACCAGCGGATCTGGATAAGCGACTGGATGAATGGGCCATATTTAATTATCGCCACGAGAAATTTGAGCGTTCTGATGCGATCTGGCGGAGACTTGTGACTGAGACGCCCAACAGTCCGTTAGTCAACAGCGCCAAGTTGTCCCTTGCCGAGAGCGACCTGTTCGCCAACAAATTTGAAGAAGCGAGACTTGCTTTCGAAGTCCTTGCAGAAAGCGAAAAGAGCAATGACGAAATTAAGGAACAGGCTCTTTTTCAGTTAGTCGTTCTGGCAGTTGAGCGTCAGAGATGGCCTGACGTTCGGACGATTGGTAACAAACTCATCACAAAATTCCCGATGAGTGCTCACCGTTTTTACGTCGCTTACAGTCAGGCCGAATCATTGTTGGCGAGTTCAAAGCCGACGGAGCAAGATTTAGTCGCGGCACGGGAAAAGCTGCAGTTTTTGCAGTCTGAATCGGCTGACGAGAAGGTGAGTGGTACGGAGTGGTTTGAGAGAATATGGGTGTTGCTGGCCGAAGTCAGTTTTCGCGAAAAGAAATACGCCGATGTTGCACTGATTGTTGAAGACCTGAAGCAGCGTCGGCCGGAATCTCGATTTATTTATCTTGCCGAAGAAGTACTTGGTCGCAGTTACAAGCAACAGGCACCACCCAAATTCGACGAGGCCCGAGCAGCATTTGAGCGGGTTCTTTCCGATCCTGCGGCGCATCGTACGGAGACCGCCGCAAAGGCTCAGTTCATGATTGGGGACACCTGGTTCTTCCAGGAGAAGTGGGATTCGGCGACGATCGCATACCAGAAAGTTTACAGCAACTACAAGTTTCCGGAATGGCAGGCCGCGGCGCTGCTGAGTGCCGGGAAATGTGACGAGGCGCAAGAGCATTGGAAACTCGCCGCCGAAACCTACAAGTTATTGATCAAAGAATTTCCTGCAACGTCGGCATTTGATGAGGCAAAGAAACGGCTTGAATCGGCGCAGAAGAGGGCAGGAGGTTGAAAAACAAAATCGGTTTTTCTCTGTTGCAAATCGATAATGGCGCGATACCATCACTACACGACTTGGGTGTCCGTGAACGAGTGTGTCACGGAAGAATAGGGAAGACGGTGCGAATCCGTCGCGGTCCCGCCGCTGTATCCGGGGACGAAAATCGCAGTTGCCACTGAGCAGTCATGCTTGGGAAGGCGCGGTTAGTAGTATGATCCGGTAGCCAGAAGACCTGCCCAGATGTCGGTTTTAACGCCAACGACTTCGCGTCGATCGAAACGTTGATTCTAAAACCCTGAGAAGGGTTTCTTCGTGTTATTCGAAAGCAAGCTGCCCATGCAGTTTGTGATGTCGTCGCGCGAGTGGAAGCAACAAATCACTCGTTGTTGAAGTCGTGGGATTTGCCTGTCGACAACGGAGAATTGTCATGCCAGTTCAGTTAGGTCTTTCATATAGATCTCAAGCGGGCCTCAAAAACAAAGTCACGATTTCCAATCCAGACTCCGCGTCTCCTCTTAATCCTAGTACGGATGGCAAGATCGGCGAACAAAAAAGCATTTCTTTGGTATCCGGGAATGAAAGTCGACAAGAACTGAAACGACGACTGGGATTTACGCTGATCGAACTTCTGGTTGTGATCGCCATTATTGCGGTGCTGATCGCTTTGCTACTTCCCGCCGTTCAACAGGCTCGAGAAGCTGCGCGTCGGACTCAATGTAAAAATAATCTGAAACAGCTTGCGCTGGCCACGCACAATTACACAGAAACGTATGCAGGTTTTCTGCCGTGTTATCGCATTGACAATCAGAAATTTATCGCGAATGCCACAGCCTTTCCATCGATTGGACAGGCTCGTTTCTGGTTCGGTAACGTAAACTATGATCAGGCCGATCCGACGAAGCAACTCGATTTCACTCAAGGTCCGCTTGCTCCGTATATGGAGACCAACTATGCGGCATTTCAATGTCCTGATCTCTCAAGTCCACTCGTTGATGTGATACGGTTCGGAAAAATGGCAAGTGGTTATGGGTTCAACGCCCGCTACCTTGGTTACGGAATCAATTACGACTTCTCGAACTATCCCAGTTACACTGTGAATCCCGACTTTGTGCAATTGCGTGATGTGATGCAAATGACACAGACCGTGATTTTTGGTGACAGTGCTCAAGTTGATTATGCATTAAATTTTCAGGAAACTTGGATCCTGGAACCCCCAAGCCAGAATTTCGCGACGACTCATTTTCGTCATTCGGACTCTGCAAACGTGGCATTCCTTGATGGGCATGTTGAATCTCGATCCCGGAATTTTCTGATTCAAGTTCCCGGATCAAATTGGATGTCTTCGCCTCAAGCGGCCAAAATGGATGTCAAGCGACTGGGGTTTGTCAGCGACGGCAACCTGAATAATCCCTTGATGCAGGATGAACTTTATGACCGCAAATAAAACCTCCCTCGCACTTGCGGCAGTTGTTATCGCTGGACTCGTTTGTTACCCGGTTCTTTTCGGTGGCTCGACTCCAGTTCCCGATGAACTTCTTCAGGAAATTGTCTACGTCGACAAAGAGACGGGAGATGTTTTCTTGCTGCGAGCCAGATCGTCTCCGGAAATTCACCCGGAAACCGGAGACCCAACATTAATCCCCGGAATGTATTGTGAGAAATGCAAGGCATGGAAGCCGGTCGGTCCGATCGAAATGTTGCAAACGTCACGCGTGCCGAGGGTTTGTCCAACCCACAAAACCCCACTGTTATTAGAAGGGCCACTGCCAGATGAACCCTAGCAATTATCGAATATCGAAATGAGGATTTTGTGCCGCTGTATCACAGTCTTCCGAGAAGCAGTGGCTTCTTTTTGTTCTTGTGCAGCTTCAAAGTGCACTGCTTGACCGAAGGCACAAGCAGTGCCACACCCTGATTTAAAAGGGTCCCTCGCCTAACTTGCCATTCCCGTTTACACTGTCGGTGCCAATCTGGATCTCGCTCGATTCCTTTTTTGCATCGTTAAAGATTTGAAAGATTTGCGTATGTCATCACGAGTTAAATTTCTGCTGAGTCTTTTTTCGTTCACGATCGTTCTTCGTTTGTTGCCATACGTCCTGACAAATTACGATGTAAAACTCGATTCAAGTGTGGTTTTCTATCCGTGGAACTTCTCTCCCATGATCGCAGTCTGCTTGTATTCCGGAGCCTTCATCGCGGATCGTCGCATGGGATTCGGATTGCCACTATTGGCGTTATTTGTCAGCGATTTGGGTATCTGGGCCGTGACTGGCCAATTTTCGTGGGCATTTCCGAGTGATCGGTGGGCAGCCTACCTTTGTACGGCCGTTGCAGTGATCCTCGGGCATGGACTGAATCGACAATCTGGAGTTTTGCGTCCCTTCGCGGCTGTTGGTTTTGGCCTGTTTGCGGAAGTTGTTTTCTTTGTCGTGACGAACTTTGTTTATTTCTGGACACAGACGGCTCCTCCGCACACTTCGGCCGGATTGGTTGGCTGCTATGTTGCGGCAATTCCATTCGCGAAAACATCGTTCGCCAGCTCCATTTTTTACTCGTTCCTGTTCTTCAGCTCCTTGGCAGACAGGACCATCGTGCCGGTGAAAGCTGAAGAGCCTCGCCTGCAGCCGCTAAGTGCCTCGTAATTGCAGGCATCACTCTAGCGCAACGCGCAAGCGAGGGACAATAAAGTAAGACCCTTGCTTGTGCGTCTGGCTAACGAATATTCTCGTATAAGTTTTCTTTTTTGGACGTTGCCATTGGCCATTCATGATCCCATCTCGTTCGCGGTAACAGAGGATCTTGTAGGCAAGACCGTTTTGGCCGTCATGCGGGCAGTGATCCCCGGTGAATCGTGGTCAAAACTCCGACTACGGCTTGAGCGATCACAGGTCTCGGTCAACGGAACAGTTTGCCTGAGTGAAGCACGCCGCGTTGTTCTTGGTGACGTTATTGGGCTGCATGATCGGGCGATTAAGACACCCAAGCCCCAGGATGTGCACATTCTGTTTATCGATTCGCACATTGTTGTTGTCGCGAAGCCGTCCGGAATGATGACCCATCGTCGCGAAGAAGAGCGGAACTGGTCTTCCGACAAAAAAGCGCTTAATCCTTCACTGGAAGAATCGGTTGCGGCTCTGATTGCACGTCGATCGCTGGAAAGTGGACAGCGTACCCGGGGGACACATGCTCGATCACCTGTGTTGCGAGTCGTCCATCGATTGGATCGAGATACGAGTGGCTTATTGGTGATGGCGCGAACAGACGAGGCAGAAGAGCGCTTGATCGGGCAATTCAGACGCCACACGGCTCACCGAGTCTATTGGACAATCGTACATGGCCATCCCATGGCTGAGACGATCGAATCGAATCTCGTTCGAGATCGTGGCGATGGCCGTCGAGGCAGCATCAATAATCCGAAGGTTGGCAAACGAGCGGTGACTCATGTTCGTCCACTTGAAGAAATCGGCAATTTTTCATTGGTCGAATGTCAGTTAGAGACTGGTCGGACGAACCAGATTCGTATTCATCTTTCCGAGCGAGGTCATCTCGTTTGCGGCGATATCAAATACCGCCAGCCATTCGCCGCCCGGATGGTCGAAGACCGAAGTCGCGCACCGCGACTGGCATTGCATGCCGCAGAGTTAGGTTTTGCTCATCCGATCACCGGTGAAGAGCTTAACTTCAGGATGCCGTTTCCCGATGATTTATCGGAATTCCTTGATCGCCTTCGTCGCGAAGCGAATAACGCTCGGACGAACAGATGACGAAAAGCTGAAGACGAGAAAATGCCTTATCTTCATCGCGAAAGCGCAGCTTCCACGACTTTCTACTTCAGTAGCCCGAAGCAATTGCTACTGCTTGCATAAAAATCGGGAGCGCTTGGCGCAAACTCGAAGTGTAACTTACCAGTTTTCGCCGCTCTTTTATGATTCGCAGGTCTATACGAATTGAAACTACACACCGAGTATGCTGTTTGATAAAAGAACTTGTCTTGCGAAATGATTAAAAATATCTAAAACCCGTAGTTGAATCATTCAAAAATTCTCTTGAAATTCACGTCCCCTTAAGATACAATTCATTATCCCACGGCGACGGTAATCAAATCTTTGATCGGCTTCGTCTCTTCCCCTTTATTTCCAGCGTTTCAAAGGTTTGACCTTTCGGTTTTTCGTTTTTTCTCGTTAAAGGAATTTTGTATGCGAATTGCAAGAAAGAAGCTTGGGTTTACGTTGATTGAACTGTTGGTGGTCATCGCGATCATTGCAGTTCTGATTGCGTTACTGCTCCCTGCGGTACAGCAGGCGCGTGAGGCCGCTCGAAGAACGCAGTGCAAGAACAATCTGAAACAACTTGGATTGGCTCTGCATAACTATCACGATGTGTTCAGAGTTTTTCCGTTTCGTTCTGGCGGCGGTGTCCAAGCCGGCGGGATGAATGACGCGTTCGATCAAATGTTCACGTCGAACATGAGTGGCCTTGGAACAATACTTCCGTATATCGATCAGGCACCACGGTATAACTCGATCGCCGCCCTTCCTCAGTCGGCACGCGCTTGGGACGGAAATCCGCTCTATTCCCAGGACATCCCGGGCTACATTTGCCCATCTGACATTCCAGTTGGTGGAGTAAGCGGTGGCCGTAACAATTATCGCTTCTGCGCAGGAGACTGGGGCAAGCGACATCGTGAGGCTCGTGACGCGCTGCAGTGGGGCGGGGAAAACCCAATTCGTGGCATTTTCGGGGTAGACTCGAAGATCACCATCGCCCAGATCATCGACGGCACATCAAATACCGTGATGATGTCCGAGCGTTGCCAGGGAATGCAGGACCGCCGTAATGAACTCATCTCGGGCGTCGGAACACCTACGATGAACGATGGTGACGTCGACCCTTTTACTCCAGGAAATCAAGCCGACATGGACAAGCTGGCGGCACTTTGTAATTCGAAGGTCGCAAATAATGTATACACGTCATTCTACAACAGTGAACTTCCCGGACAGCGGTGGATCGATGGTGGCTACTACTACGTCGGATTCAGCACTCTGAATCCACCCAACGGCGCATCATGTATCGGAGATGGTTGGGACCGGAATCACAATGTTATGGCAGCAACAAGTCGCCACGTAGGCTTGGTGCAAGTTCTTATGGCTGACGGAGCCGTAAAAAGTGCCAGCAACAGCATTGATCGACTGGTTTGGCGAGCCGCCGGAACCCGCGCTGGCGGCGAATCCAACGGCGATTTCTGATATTTTATCGATTGGCCAATCTCACGTAGATTGTTGAATTCTAATGGTTATCGTCTGTTTCCACAGACGATAACCATGCCTTTTACAAACCTCGTTGGATCGCATTTTTGGTTTAGAATCGCGATTGCTTCACTTGCCCGTTCGCAGAATCGAAGCTATCGATGAGATATTTCGCGACTGGGATGTCTATCGCTCCAATTTCTTTTGTTCGACGGCATTGGTTTTTAGGGGTAACGATTGCAATCGTGGCCACTCTGGGAACATGCTGTTTGATTCTTCTCCTTCGGCCACAATCCCGTTTCGGGGACATTCAGCGAGCAATGGCTGAGCAACGTTGGACTGACGCAGAATCACTTGCCAGATCACGGCTCGAGTTGTACCCGAATGACATCGAAGCCCGTATCGCACTCGGCGATACTTTGCAACGCCTTGGCAGTATTGCGGAGGCAGTCGAAATCTATCGGCAGGTTCCCGAAGATGCAGGCGAGCATCGAACAACTGCTCAACTCGCAATTGTCTCAATCCTCTTGCGGCAGGGCCGATTGGCCGAAGCCGAAACAAGACTTCGAGCCATCGATCTTGATCCCTCGCATACTGAAGTTGCTAACGGACTTTCGGTTACACTTCTTTCTCTTTCGGGTCGACAATGGGAGGCCTTGCCATATCTACAACGGACGCTCAACAAGGTCGGCGACCGGCTAATGACGCTTATTTACCTGGCGAATCCCGATGAGATGCCCGCACCTTCGGAAGACGTGTTTGCCAAAATGTTGCGTGTCCGGGATTCGCTTGGGCTGCATGGGTGTGCGCGAATCGCAGCATCAGTTGGTCAAAAGGAACAAGCCCTCAAGCTTGTCCGAGAATCTCTGTCGAAGCAACCCCGTCTTGTCGAAGCTCAATTAACCTTGGGGACGTTATTGATCGATTCGGGTTTCGAGGCTGAGTTCGAACACTGGCTGGCAAACTTACCAGCTAAAGCTGATGAACATCCAACGACTTGGTTACTTCGAGGTCGAAGCGCCCAAGATCGAAATGATAATCCAGAAGCAATTCGCTGCTACTGGGAAGTCTTGCGTCGACAACCAAATGATGATCGAGCGACATACCAGCTTGGTCAGCTATTGTCGGCGGAGGGACGTATCGATGATGGTCATATCTTTGCGGAGCGTTCGAAGCGGCTGAAACATCTGATTGAATTGTCAGTAAAGCTTTATGAGCAACGAGGGGGGAAGCAGGAAATAGCGGAATGTGCCCAGGTAACGCGTGAATTGGGCCGCTTGCGGGAGTGTCGAGCGTGGTGCGACGTTCTGCAAACAGTTGCTGACGATTCGACTTCGCTCCAACTCTTCAAGACGCTTAGCGCGGAATCGAGCGACGACTCTCCATGGCTGCAGCCTGCGGACGACCTCGCCTCTCGATTTGACCTGTCATCATATCCCTTGCCGAAAAAAATCTCACGTGACCGCGAGGCACAGAGTTACACCGAAGTTCGAAAGCCGGGACAAAGTCGGATCGCGTTCTCAGACGATACACTGCGCGTTGGCTTGGATTTTGTTTACTTCAACGGAAACGATCCGTCTTCCAGGGGCAAGCGAATGTTCGAATTCACGGGTGGTGGAGTCGCGGCCATTGATTACGACTTGGACGGTTGGTGCGACCTCTACTTCACTCAAGGGACCACATGGCCCCCTGAACAACAAAACCACCAATATCTTGATGCGATGTTCCGCAACGTTGCCGGACAGCGAATGCGAGTCGCCTCAGCGCAGATTCGAATTCAGGATGCCGGTTACGGCCAGGGAGTTGCGGCCAACGATTACGACAACGATGGGTTTACTGATCTTTACGTTGCAAACATTGATGGGAATCGGCTGTACCATAATCAAGGCGACGGAACATTCTTGGAGGTTACGAAGTTAAGCGGTATCGGAAGACATTCTGATTGGACGACAAGCTGCCTCGTCGCTGACTTGAACGGGGACTCGTTGCCGGACGTATTTGATGTCTGTTATCTGGCGGGCAAGGATGTATTTTCGCGGATCTGCGAAGGAGTCGACGGAGTGCCATCGTCGTGTCCACCTGCGATCTTCCCCGCCGCGCCGGATCACGTCTACATGAACCTGGGTGACGGAACCTTCAGGGAAATGACGCACGACTGGGGTTTTGACGTTCCCAACGGCGATGGTCTGGGAATCATTGCAGGCGACTTCGATGACTCGGGGACCATCAGTCTGTTTGTGGGTAACGACGGACGAGCCAATTTCTTTTTCGTTCCAGAGTCGATGACAACTGATCAAGTCCATTGGAGCGATATTGGAGTCCTCTCAGGGCTCGCCTATGACGACACGGGGGCCGCTCAGGCCTGTATGGGGATTGCCGCCGGGGACGCAAACAATGACGGCCGACTGGACCTGTTCGTTACGAATTTCTATAACGAATCCAACACCTTATATATCAATCTCGGATCTCGGACATTTACGGATCGCTCCCGCTCGGCAGGGATACGTGACGCAAGTTGGTCCATGCTCGGATTCGGGACACAGTTCGTCGACGCTGATCATGACGGGTGGGAAGACATCATTCTCGTCAACGGTCACGTCGATGATTTCACTCACAACAAGATTCCTTACAAAATGCGACCGCAGTTCCTTCATAATCAAAAAACGCGGTTTGTCGAACAATTCGGCAAAGATGTCGGGCCGTTCTTTGATGAACCGCGACTTGGCCGCGGGCTAGCGCGGTTGGATTGGAATCGCGACGGACTGAACGACGTTGCGATCTCGCATATTGGTGATCCCGCCACGTTGCTGACCAATCGTACTCAGAAAGCGGGGCGAGGAATCAGATTGAAACTTGTTGGGACAACGCGATCTCGAGATGCGATCGGCACGCGTGTCACGGTCCGAACGGGCGTCAACCAATTGACTCGGCAACTAACAGGCGGTGATGGATATCAAGCGAGTAACGAACGTCGCCTCGAATTTGGGCTGGCCGAGTGCCAGGACAACGTCGAAGTCGAGATCCGCTGGATGGGCGGTGCAGTTGAAACATTGAAAGTCGAGCTTAACGATCAGGAATACGTCGCCATCGAAGGTCGAGGCGAATTGTTGCGGCTACGTGCCGATTGAGCCACTTACTCCACCAGGGCTCAATGTAATTTTGTGGTGGGACAAAGCGATGCGGATTACAATACCCCGTCATCGTCGAAGGAAGATAGAAATGAAAAGCGTTTTGACCAGTTTTGCATTGTGTGGTTCACTTGGATTGATCTCGTCGGGATCAATCGGTTGTGGACCTGCGCCGGTCGTTCCCACGATAGAAAAGGGCGTGCACGACGCGCACGGCGGCGCCAAAGTTGCAGAGGAAGCCGGTAAGTACAAGGGTGGGCGACCAAAACCGAAGGGCCCTGGACCAGCCGGCGGGCACCAGGCAAAATAGATTCGTAAGTACGAATAGAAAGCCGCTAAAAGGGCTTCGCCAGGAGTTTCCACTCCATGAACCCGAGGAACATTGACGCTACTAACAAGTTCAAGCTCCTCAAGAGATGAGTTTCTGACAAGCTGAATTCGTCGACAGTCGGCCCCTTTACAGGGGCCAACT
>JBAXBD010000168.1:0-10033 GCA_037142165.1 Schlesneria sp.
GTCCTGGTTGACAGCGTCCCCGTTGGCGCCAGTGATCCGGAATTGAGGCTGCTCAGCCGCCCACGCTTTCAACGTTGGCGGCGGTTCCACCCAGCCTTGATGCTCAACCCTCGGAGGGGTGAGTGGAATCACGATCTCAATTTCATTCGGTGGCTTGGTCGCATGCGAGCAATAGAGCGCAAGCCCGATGATCGTTGGTAAGGCAGTGGCGACGATCCGCCACCATTGATCTCGAGTAATCTTCATTCGATGGCACTCCACTCATTTGCCGCCCGGCATGACACCGCGTTTTCCGGCGGCGGATCAGCCTGAACATCAACAACTAATTGCCGGAATTCCTCCGGCGTGGCTCGCACCAATGCCAGCATTGTTGCGTCGACATGCTTCTTCACATCGCCGATCGCAGGGAACAAAAGAACCTGTTCGGACAAACGGGCCTGCGCGAAATGCGTCGTCAGTTTTCCCCGCATCCGAACGGCCTGTGATCCTTCGGGACGACGCTGGATCGCTCGCTGTATCCGCGTCGCGTTGTTTGCCATGCAGTAGCGGAGTACACTGCAAATCACCGAAGCCAGAATCGACAGTGTGAACGGATCAAATCCAACCCCATCACCATTCATGGCGATTTCCAACTTACGGGTCACTCGGTCGAGTGGATCCAGCAGTGTCGGTTCCGCCGAAACGCCGACGGCGACCGGTTTCCGTTTTCGGCCAAACCACGCCTCGTATGCCATGCCGCATGATGCGAGAAGCCCTGCTGAGATCAAAAACATTCGACGACGCATCGCGGTACCTCGTAGCATGGGCTTTAGCCCGTGCAATCTTCAAAGCGTTTTTTTACAAAGAAATGCACGGGCTAAAGCCCATGCTACGAATCACTTCAACCCGTCAGAGAACGCCTGCAGGAACTCAGCCCAATCACCAGCCGAATTCAGTTGACCTGCTTTGACGGCCGCTCCGGCAGCTGCGTTGACTCGTGCACCAAATGCTGACCAGCCAGCCGCGTTGTGAACCTTGTTGTTATTCCGCAAGACTTCACTCGCGACGGCGATCCGCAGCGGCAAGCCGGACAGTTTCGACAGACTGCCGGTTCTGAGGCTCGCTGCAACCTCCGTTGCTCCGGTCGCGATCACGGAGGCCTCGGCGATCTTGTCGGGAGATTGCACCTCCGAAAGCCAGGCTCGAACGTCAACCGTAAACTGAGCGAATCGACCAACGGGAGTCGGGTCGGGTTGTGGCAACGGTTGAGGCTGCGGATTCGGAGCGGGCGAAGGAGCCGGCGTAGGAACAAACGGCCGTTGTCCTCCTGGAACAGAAACGTCGATCGATACCATCTGGCCTGTCTTGGCAAACCGCTCGCTCACGGCCACGGACAATCGCCATCGCCCGGCGACGGTGTCGAGCTGCACTTCACCAGGCTTCCCGGTCGACCTACAGGAGGGTAATGGCTGATTCGCCGCGATGGGGCACTGAGGTTCGACGCCCCACGTATAAATCAGCATCGCGGGATCTTTGCCAGGTACCACGGCCTGGAAGGCGGCGTACTGCCCGGCGTATTCCACAGAAGCGGGCCCCACGATCTTCGCCGAGCGATCGGCGGGAACGTGTTTCTCCACATCCTGCATCAAACGCATCCCGCCAGCTCCCAAAGCCAGCAAGATCACGGCGACAAAAACCCCCTGAATAGCCTTCGGCATGACGATTCCCCCTAAGAATGTCGTAGCATGGGCTTTAGCCCGTGCTTTCTTCTTCGGTCACGTCTTTTGCGGACCGTTCATGGGAATCGTGGCCGGTTGCGCCACCGCCGGCTGAGGAATCGCGGCCACCAAGTCGCTGATATCCGCCTGAATTTCCGCCAGCGTCAAAGCGTGATCGCTACTGGCGATCCGGTGGAAAATCTGAGCCACAGCGATCATGGCCATCGAAATGGCTGCTCCATTCACAGGGTCAACCACGCCAACCAGGCTGGCCACAGAAGTTAGAATCGCGGCTCCGGCCGCCAGATACGTTCGGTAACCTTTGAGCAGACCGAAGGCGAAAACAAGTGCGTCCATGCGAATCTCACTTCCCGAGCGGGATAAAAGAAACGAGAATCACACCCAACCATCCTTGGTGAATGCGATTCTCTGTGTAGCGTGCCACAACCAGTATAAGCGTACTGGACGCACGGAGTGTCAAGTGAAGCTAGGAGGGATCGATGCGTCACAGCCCGAGTGCCGGTGCCCTGGTGAAAATGATTTCGACCGAAATCACAACAGAACAACACAAGCGACTCAGAGATTACTCGAAAGAAAAACAGATCAGCGTCCAAAACCTGATTCGTCAGTGGATCCTGCCACAAATCGAATCCCTTCCACCCCCCACGAAAGTCGACTGATGGAAGCCGTCGCCATAGCTGCACTCGCGTTACTTTTCTTCGCGTGGTTGCGTAAGCGTGTTTAGTGAAATTCAGCGATTTTCTTCCAACGCTCCATCAAAATGGCCTCGGCCCGAATGCAGACGTCAATCGGCACCGAAAACACTTGGCCACCGTAAGCGTCAAACGGCATCCCGCAATAATCGGGCAACCAAGGATGATTCTGTACGTCTTTCGAATTGCAGAGAAATACGAGGTTCGACCGATCCTCTTGACCAATGGCGAATAGATCTTCCCATTCGACGTTCGGCCTTAAGAATCGGCCATTCATCCAGCGATACAAGATCGTCCCTCGCGGGTCGAAGTTCGTCGCAAAAATCAGGGCATTGGAATCGAGATCGATTTCGATCATGGTTTCTTACTTCGTGGCTTTAGTGTTCTTCGTGTGAGTAACTCTTGCTCTTTTCGCCGCCACTCGCGGCCGTTCTACTAACTCGATCGGCATCACGTCGATCGACTGAAATCCTGAGAGTCGCTCTTCGAACACGTCGAAGACTCCTTTAAAAACTCCGTCGCAATAGGCATTCGCGACGGCCCTTCCGTCCTCCTCGCCGGCTTGAGAAGCCGAATCGATTTCGGTCCGCGTCGCATTGCCCGTAAAAAGTCTCGTCAAAAGTTGTCTGAAATTCATCGTTTGACCCTCAAGAAAAAAGTGACAGTTGTTCCCGTTTGGTTTTGACAAACGGCTTTGCAACAACGTTGTTGCTTTGGTGCATTTCCGGTTTCGCAGTCGCCGGAATGAAAGGAGTGACTGAGCTGAAGTGATCGCCGCGCAGAGCAGCTTCAAACGCAAGATGAAAACCGGTACCAACTCGCCATGGGTTTTCTCGCGGCTTCCCCTTCAGGCGATCGCGAGCCACGTCGGCATAGACCGATTTACACTTCTCCACGTCTGGTGCATCAGCAGCGACCCGGGCTAATACCGGAAAGTCGTGAATCCAGCTCGGGTAGTTCTGCCTTTGTGCCACTGCTTGCCCGTCTTCGGCCAAGCAGTGCTCTTCGGTCTTCTGCTCAATTTGGGGAATTATCGGTTTATCAGAATTCGATAATTCCTCATTGCACGTCGGTGTTGGCATCCACTCGATCGACATTGCGGCGAATCCACTCCGCACGCGGCCGACTGCGGGGAGCAGCTCCTGCAGGAGACGAGCTGCCGAGCCGAGGCCTATGTCTCGCAGCGACTCCAGCCAGCCCGATTTCGGATCGGTCGCGGGCCAGTGTTTCCAATCGTCAGGAATTGGTATCCGTCGCTCCAACTCGATCAGTCGGCGAGAGAGCCTGGCGGACTCAGCATGCTCCCGAAGCTTCTTGCAGGTCGCTCCAGCGATCCGGAGCAACCTGGCTTCCTCAAGCACGGTTTCAAGGTTCCCATAACGAACCAGCAACGCCGCAGCCGTCTTAGGCCCGATGCCATTCACGCCAGGAATGTTGTCGCTCGTGTCACCAATCAAAGCCAGGTAGTCCGCAATCTGGTCCGGATTAATGCCGAACTTTTCGCGAATTTGTTGTACGGACAAAAATGACCCTTCACCCCAAGGGTGGTAAATCTGGATGCCCGGATAGCCAACGAACTGGCACAGATCCTTGTCGCAGGAACAAATCACCGCGTCGGAGTACTTCGTCGCGATCGACACGCCGAGCGACGCGGCGACGTCGTCGGCTTCCCAACCGATCGCACGGATCACAGGCCAGCCAATCGCCTCTAGGGCCTGGTCCGCCAACGCGATCTGCTCCGCCAACCCATCAGGCTTGGGAGGCCGATGAGCTTTGTAGTCTGGATACAATCGCGATCGTTGGACGTGGCCACCGTCGCCAGCAAACAGCAAGTGCGACGGGTTTAGACGCTCAATGATATTCGCGCACGTAAAGAGCAGACTTTTCACCGCATGAATCTGCGAAGGAGCCCCAGCGAACCAGGCCCTCACGAGCACGTTCATCAGATCGACAATCACAACCGGCTGACCGATCGCATAATCGCCAACCACTTCGTCAACGTCTTGGGTCCAATCGTCACTCATGGACGCTCGCGCCTCCTTCCATGAACTGAGCCGCGTCCATCTGATCGCGAATCGCAATCAGCTTGGCCCGAAGGAGTACACCACGTTCCTTGCGAATCTGACGATCAATCTTCCGTTGCTTCTCTCGCTCTTCGCGAGCCTGTTTCATCTGCATCCGGATTTCGATCGGTGCACCCTGACTCTGTGCCATTGATTCAATCATTGAGCTGGCCAACTCGGAAGCGAAATCATCAAGCTCCCACTTCTCGACGGCATTAAACAGCAAATCTAACTCTTGTCGCGTGAACATTGATTTCCTTCACTTCAAACGAATTGGTTGAACTTCCAACAGGGACTTCGGCGCTGGCTTACCTCGCCCAATCTCTGCGATCGCACTGATGAGATCGCCCCTCTTCGCGGAATTACAAGACGGCACCGAAAGGTTCCATTCGGCGATGAGGTCAATTAATTGATCTTTACTCAGGAGCAGCAAATACTCATTCAAAGGATCCATATCGACATCGCACGACTTGCATGACGCTGGCCAATCCTTTTTCAGGTCGACGTCAGCGAACTTGGCGAACTGCTCAATCGTTCCTGGTGACAATGCGTCATAAGTTCCGTCGAACGAGTCGATCAACCATTCAACAAGCAATGTGCGAATGTGTGCGATCATCTCCTTCGCGTTCCATCCAAAAATCTTTGGTATGATTTTTGGAATGTTTTCGCTGCTGGCGAACGAACTCGTTATTCCCAAAATTTGCTGGACGTCATGTTGACGGCCTCCATTGCCGTTCATCAAACAAAACGAGATCAGATACTTCGTCAGCGAGTCGATCGAGGCTGTTTCGATCGTGTTTGCCAGTTGAGCCTGCAACCAGTCGATCTTGTATCGATAAAGTTTCTTTTGAAGCATCTCCTTTTGCTTCTTTGCGTTTTCCGCCGCTCGTTTCGGGTCGACCTTTCCATCCTTTGTCGCCGACTTCTGATCCTTCTTCGTCAGCGACTCCAGCGCCTTCGCTTTTGCTGCCTGCATCAAAGGATGCCAAGCCTCGACATTGAAAGCCCGTTCTTTAGACATACTCCAATGTTTGACCGATTTAACGCGAAGCTGTTTTCTCAGTTCAGGCGTCAACTTTATTTCGGCTTTGGCATGTCGATAATTCGGATGGCCCGAACTGACTGTCTCTTCAATAGGACGACTCAGTTTCCACGCAACTTCCTTCAACGTCTCACTCACGGCCGTCGACCGATTCGGTACCGGAATCTTTTTGACTTCCTTCAGGACCTCGTCAAGCACTTTCTTTTCGTCGATCCAGGGGACAAGTTCCCGGGCACTCGTTGCCGTGATTTCGCCCGAAATCAATTGTTGCTTCCAATTGTCAGGCAGTTTCAAAAGCCGAGTAAAATTGTCGATCGTGCTTTGTTCCATCTTCACGATTTCGGTCAACTGACGCTGCGTCATTCCGTGTTTGTCCAACATGTCCGCCAATGCCTGGGCCTTCTCGATCGAATTGAGATCTCGGCGTTGCATGCTGGTTTGCAATCGCATCAGCGCGGCTTGAGCGTCGGTGCAACGAATGATCTTGCAGCGAAGAGCCTTCGCTACCCCATCACCAGCTCGGTGTCGAGTTTCGCCGTCGATCAGCTCGTTCGAACCCTCGCGAATCGTCAGCGGGTTCACCTGGCAAATAGTGACAATGTTCGGCTTCATCTGAGCGATCAAATCGGCGTCAAAATCATGCCTAGGGTTTTGTTTCGACCGGACGATCTCGTCGTAATCAACGTCTCTTTCCTCGACGACAATCACGCCTTGCAAAAGGTCGCCTGCTGACGTTGCAGGCTCAGCTTTCTTGGCTCGGCTTTTGCCTTTGGCTTTGACGGCCGCGAATGCTGGATCGACGGTCTCAGTTGTATTCTCGACAGTCGGTAGATCGATGCTTAGAACGCGTCGCACCTCTTCAAGTAACCGACCTTGATCGCCTTCATCCTGGTCATCGGGATCGAAGAAGTGAGCCGGATGGCCCATATTGGAATTTGAGTACCAGATCGCCACGCCGAATACGGGATCTTTCACCGAAACCATATAAGGTCGCCTGGTATGGACCTTCGCTTGCCCCCAGCGTTTGATGATGGCACCCAGAAGGTCAGCGTCGCTCATCAGCGAGCCCTTTTTGATTCCCCCATAGCTCAGAGAGATTTTCAAAAGCTCATCGTCCGTCTCAAGAACTTCGTGGTTCGTCTCAGATTTTGCCTTCGTTGCCTTGGGCACTTTTAATTTTCCAACCGTTGCAATCATGGGTTCCTCGTTTTGAAAAAGTCGTTGAATGAATAAGTTGATTTCGCCCGAAATCGCCGCCTCGCGATCTTCGAACGTTCCCGGCCACTGGGAGAATCGACGACCGGCTAAGGCCACGATCGCCGCGTCGATCGGTAAGACGTCGGGGTGAACCTGGACGTCTAAACAAAGATCGTTTGCCGCCGCGATCGCAATGCATCGCTAGAACTCACAATCCTTTTTTCCCTCGACGCAGTTGCTCTTCAATTCGGTCAGGCTGCCGATCTGAGGCACGTCGACACGCTGGTCCAATTCCAGCCGCAACCGACTTTCGACCTCGCAGCCGTCGTCCGCAGACTCGACAGTAAATGACGACGGGCTCATCAAACATTTGCCTCTGGCCGTGAATCGGCTTGATCGGTTTCACTAAGAAATGGGGGGGGGCTGGCACGCATCAGTTCCTCCGAAAGGACTCACAAGCCTTTTGAATTCTGTCGCGACCCTCCGCCATCACATGAGCGGCCGCGAACTTCCCGAACTTGGCTTCAGCGGCACTCACGTCGCGAGTGATTCGCCTGTTAAACGCCGTGTCGAGCATTAGTCCGAGCGTCTTGGATCGGCATTTGTTACACCGACAGATTCCATCGTGGTTATTAGTGCCGATCCAAATTGCTTGAGCGTTACTAAGATCGACGTGCGTTACAGGTACCTTCTGCGGATCATTTGCAGGCATCATTTCGAGAGAACCTCAAACGCACGGCCTCAACGTCCTGTTAAGGCCGTGCTATCGGAAAACGATCGACTCAGCCGATCGCGGAAGTGTCAACTGTTTTTACGAGCCCCCACGCATCGGCCAGATCGCCGACAAGAGACATGGTTTTCGTCGGACCAGGGGCCTCGTCCTCTGAGTAAATCTTCGCGGGACTTTCCCGCACAGCCTGAGCTGCCGCCGCAACCCGCGAGCTAAGCGATCCTCCCGTTGGATGGTCGAGTTCGTGAATCATGCGAGTTGCGACTAGCTGATCGAGATGATTAAAGAACCATCTTTGCAACGCAGTGTTGGTGAGGAATAAACCCTTTCTTTTCAAGGCCTCTTTATTCTTCCACATTCTCTCGTTCATGGCCGCGTTGGCAAAAACTCGATTCCGATTGGCATCACAGCGTTGTATCACAAGCATCGACGTGAGCATCTCATAGAGGTCCTGCACGTGTCGGGCATTACCGAGATCACTGACTCTCACGGCCTCTTCCCACTGCACCCAGAATTTGAGCTTCATGGGCCTTTGCTGTTTTCGGGATTGACCCCCTCCAGGAACAAAGACGTTTAAAACGTCTGAAGAAGTTGTATTTACATTCTGCTCTAAGACGTTTCTAAGACGTTCTTCAGAAGAGCGCGTTTTGACCCGGTCAATTTGACCACCTGAGGGGGTCAAATTGACCCCCTCAGGATCGTAAATTGACCCCCTCGCTTCGACGTTTTGACCCCCTCCGGGCGTCGTTATTGACCCCCTCGACCCTGTGTTCGACGTGCTGGTTGCGTCCGTCGGATCGGTTTCGAAGTGTTGAGCCGTGCTAGTTGCGTCCGGCTGAGTCAATTCGCGGTCCAGTATAGACCGCCAGTGGATGACGTAGGTTCGTTCGTCATGATTTGTCGTCGGATCGAGAATCTCCAGGAACCCAACCTGGCATGCAGATCTGATATAGGCCCTGACAGTGTTTCTCGATCGACCCAGCCGTGATTCCATTTTTGCGACACTGGCCGTGATCAGCCAGTTGCCGCGTTCGTCTTTGGTGCGACGCGGAAAGTCGGCCAGCATATGCAGCAGCGACTTAACCGTGCAGTCGGCGGCGCTCTGATCAATAATCTCATGTGTCACTTCCCGTTGTCGTTCAGCGATCGCTCGTTCGCGATCGGCCGCTTCAAAATCGTTAATAAAATCGAGCTGCTTTGATTGGCTCATGCCCCCCCCCCATTCCATGGGACGGCTAGATAGTGTTTGCTGAATTACTCGACTCGATCTCGACCATGCATGGCCGCAGATCGCCGTCGTAACCCTTCGGGGACTCAAGATGCTCCCCGCGAAGAATCCGCTCGCTTGGGGGTGCAAGGATTCCGATTCGACCGGCGGTCCCTCTCGCCGCCAGGAACGTGATCACTACATTCCCCACATGGATCGTCTCACCAGGCTTACGAGTTAAAACAAGCATTCCAGACATTTCAAATCCTTTGAAAAGTAAACACACAAACAGGAATTGGCTCAAAACGGGATTCGCGGGTTATCACTAAAAACGCCTTCGGCAGGACGCTCTTTCAGATGCTCGTCATCGTCGAATTCGTCCATCGGAGAGCCTTTTTCAACTGCGACTCGTCGCACCAGCAATAAGCACTCCACTCCCTTCGGAGTGACGCCACGCCAGACTCGATGCTCAACGCCATAGATGTCGACGACTTCTTCAGTCGATTCAATTTGCAGCCACATACGCCGCCTCCTGTTCAAGAGAATTGGATCGTTGCGCTGGCCTCAGGGCTGCCGAAGTGACAGCCGCGAGCAAGAATGCGATCGCAAAAGCGAAAAGCCAACCCGATACCCGATTGTGACACTCGTCGTAATCATCAATTCCACACATCACGGAACCCTTTCAAAAAGAAGAAAAACCCCTGCATATTTGGCTCGTCAAAATGAGTTCATCAGGCTCATGTGAGGCGACCGGATGAGGGCCACCGTGATGACACACCTAGCAATGTTTACGCTGCCTGCGCCAGCGAGGGGATTACGCCCATGGATCAATCGAACAAACAAAGCTGCCTTGGCCGAGCTGCGATCGCATCGAATTCTCGAAAACAATCCGGCCACGCCACCGATTCCGCCGCCGATCTCAAATCGGTCGAGACCACCGGTACCAGATAATGAGCCTGAGTCACTCGGCCTCCGCCGTCGACGACGTGACCGAGCAACTTTGCAGCCATCCCAGCCGCTTGAGTCTCCACCCACATCGCCGCCGTCGATCGAGCCGAATGCCAGGGGTGCGGAACCGCTCCTGCAGGCCAATCCCGCTTCAACTTGGGAGGGGCCGCAAATCCCGTCAATTGCCGCCAGCGTTTGTTGAGCCATCGACACACGTGCGAGTCGCCCCGCAACTCCGGTGCGATCGCCTGGTCGACCAGGCTGGCGAACGGCCACTCCGCCTTCGGCAATCGATCGAGATGCATCAGCGGCACGTCGGTTAACGGAACGACCTGAAACTTGTCGGTCTTCTCTGCCGTGAATGCGATCTGACGACGCTCGAAATCGATCTGATCCCATCGCATCCAGAATAGGTCGGAATATCTGGCCCCCGTGC
>JBAXBD010000169.1:0-10026 GCA_037142165.1 Schlesneria sp.
CCGATCTTTCCAGGCGAACGATAGTTGACAGGGTAGGTCAGAGAGGCCAATTCCCGTAACACAACACGATGCCGCAAAAACAACGCTACGAGGCCGGGAGTCGCTGAGTTCAAATACTGTCGACCTGACTTCACAAGCGGGGACTGGCTCCATCCGCAGTGCCTGTTCCCGTTTGTGGAGTCCCCCTTTGTTCGGTCGAAGCACGAATCAGAGTAATCGTATTGAAATTGTCGGGTTGTGATTTTCGTGACAAGAAGGCTGTTAAGACATCAGCACATGAAATTACTTCGATGAAATCGAGAACCGTGAGACGTCGCTAGACGAATCGGGAGACGGGACTTCGACGAGGTTCGTTTTCGGGCAGAGCTTGAGAACGAGAAACATCAACGCTTCGCAGATTGAAACGGATATACGCAAGTGTCAGGAAAAGCATCACTGATCCCCACGCGGTCGTTCCGTACGCTTGTAGTGTAGGATCGATTTGCTCGCTGATTGCACTCGCCAGTAAAACCGCAGTCACGACCGTAGCGACTTTCACAACGCGTCGAGTCTTTGGAGCGAGAATTTGATTGGTCGACCAGAATCCAAGCGCCGCCCATCCGGGAAGTAACCAGCAAAAAAAGTACGTCCAGGCGAGTGGTGAGGCGAGTGGTACTAGCGTGCAGACCATCGCGACTTCCAATCCTTCGCACTCACGCGAAAGAGCGAATTGAAAACGGCAGGCCAGAAGCAGTACAAAACCCAATAAAAAGCAGGCTAAATGACCGATAATTTGTGCCGTCCGAGGTGAGACGTTCGCGAAATTGACGTAAAGAGGAGTGTTCGGATTATCGCCAGCATTTACGGGGCGAAGCAGTCGGTGACTTACCGAAACAAGTGATTGGTTTCTGCGCGTAAACCCAATGCTCGATCGACCCGACATCGTTTCGCCTGACTGGTCGAGTAACATCAGTGATGTCCACCGTTTAAGTTCTGTGGTGTTTCGTTCAAATCCGCGAACGATACCGGGAAAGAACCAAACGAGACCAATAATACTGATGATCGTCGCGAATACCGCAGTCCAATTCCGTCTTACAATGAAATAGGCGATCGCGGAAAGCGGAAATGCCTTCATCGCGACGGCCGTTCCTAACAGCCAACCAGCCGCAACGAGTCGTCGATTTCGCAGCATCAGAAAGGCCCACAAAGTTAACGCTAACAACAGCAGATTGGTCTGGCAGAGAAGCTGAATATCCCACACATAGGGCGCAACCGCCAAACCTGGTCCGATGGCACAAAGGCGCGATTCGCTGCTCCATTTTCCGGAGACGAGTACGTTTGCAGCCCAGATACAAAACGCCCATGAAGTCGAAGTGAGCAGACAAAGTATCATCACAAAAAAGACGTGGTTCAGATTGGATAGAGGGGCATAAAATAAGACCGCCGCCGTCGGAGGATACATATATTCTGGTTCGCCGCCCCGAACGTCTCCATACAGAGACTCTCCGGCCAGAACCGAATTCCCAATCAAGTACCAGTGCGAATAATCCTTATTGTCGTCTTTAGACAGAACAGAATTCAAAATCGGGGCAATTGAAAACAGGCATCCTAAAATGAAGAAAAACCGTAACGTCGAATACTGCCGGCCTTCAAAACAGGCCCATACCCCAATCCCACGCACCTGGGTTTGATGTTGAATTGATTGGAGTTGTGTAGGATTGAAAACATTGGACATATTAAAGCTGCCTTCGCTCTTTCGACATATGTCATAACACTCGCGAAATAGATGACCGGATCACACGGGAAAGAAACGATCTGTTTTTTTTGAAATCAACTCGCATCTGATCGACGATTGAATCTTTAAGGCTTGTTAACACGCACGCTGGAATGTCATCAGCAAAACACGGCGACTGTGGAACCCCCTTCTGTCAACAGCCGACGATTATCGAAAAGCATGTTCAGTGAGGCGAAACCGCCGTAAAGCCGGATCGCTCGAAGCAGCAAACGTGGATGAAACGCACCAAACAATCCACGGAACTCTTCTTGCCGCTCAACAATACACGCCATCGTGGCATCAACGTTGATTGGCCAAATCTTCGGTTTGTTGCCAAAGGAGGTCACCGCCGCACAGTTGATGACGCTGGTGACTTCCTGCAACCGTGGATCGCCTTTGAAAGACTCCAGATGCGAAATATTTCCGAGCAAAAAATGTCCAGGCTTCAGCAAGGCGATTTTCTGTTCTGATACCCTGTACAATCGAAGCCGCTGTGTGATTCGCGAGATTGCTTCTGCTGTCGTAGCCTCTCTGACGAGTAACAGAATCTCATCAACACGATCTTGCTCTAATAACCGTGCAACCACGGCTCCGCCCAGAAAGCCAGTTGCGCCGGTAATCAATGTTCGTGTCATTACAGGCTGCCTTCGATATCAGGTTAACTCAGAAACTCATCACGGTTTATGCGGGTGCAAGCTTTTACCAAATTACAAACCACCCACGATTCGAGGCGTCACAAAGCTCTTCAGAAATCGTTCGTCGCATCTCATGGCACAGCAACATGTTGCGACAGACAAAACAAGAAAAGTTCGAAACGCCTTACGTCATTCCCTTTGTGTGACGGGTGTTTAATACAGAATTCAGATTTGGTCGATATGGATTGGCATTACAACTTCTTAAGCATGACTGACGGGCTTGAATTCACGCGAGTATGAGATTCAAAAGAATCAGCCGCTGAGGATTCGAACCCGAGTCAGAAAATCGCCGACTGTCGCGAGCGATTCTTTTATTCGATGCGATTCGACCAGAGGCACGGCGGCAATCGGCCGTTTTCAGCAGTCTGATAGTATCCCGTTGAAATCATTTTCACGAAATAGCCCAAAAATTCTGCGAATTCTTGTCCGGTCGCATTACAAATCTTGATGACTCTTCCAGCGACGTCTTTTCGTCGATTTTCGAACTACGATCACTGAGAGGGGTATTCCATGTTAATCCACTGGCTGAAGAACTTGTTTCAAGGACAAAATTCCCGTTTAACACGACGACGAAGACATTCTTATTGGTCGCGACCCGAAACGCAGAACGAAAAAGTTCGATAGCGGTCCCGTTGTCCTGACTTTTGCGATCAGCCAGGCTTGATGTCCGAGGTGGCATATCGTTGTTATTCAGTATTGAGCGAGACCGACACGTCACGGACTTAATGGCCGGTCAGCGCTTTGTTGAACCGCGATATCGTCGCTCACTTGACTCGCTTTAACGGTGGTGCAGTCCACTTGCCGTCGAGCACCGCTGCTTTTGGCCAGTAGAGACGCATTACGAGCATGAACGGGCCCTTGGGAGCGGGTAACCAGTTCGACTCCAGATCCTTGCCTGGTGACTCGTTCTGGAAGTAGAGCGTCAACCCGCCATCCGAATCCTTCTTGAAATTCGGCAGCATTGGTGAGTTGAGCAGGTAGCGATCGAGTGGATTGGCCACGAGCAGGCTTTCCGGCAATTGGTACATCGTCAATGACCAGAATGCGTCAACGGGAGGGAGTTCACCGGCAGCAAAGCGAAGGGTGTAACGGTTGGAACCGTGCAGTGGTGTTCCACCGTCATCAACCGTATAGATCGGATAGATTGCCTCTTGCTTGGAGTTTCCGTAGATGCCGATGACGGCGGCGACCATCCGGTACAAGTAGTTGTTCTTCAAGTATTCCCGTGTGCCGAATGTGTCACCCGAGGTCACTTCCTTCGCATCGACTCGCTTCTTCAGTTGAGCAAGATCGGCCCAGGCGTCCGCCACCCCCTCTTCAATCCCCTTCTTCAACTCGGGGGAGAACTTGCTCGGGTCGAAGTTCTTGCCCGCGCCGACACCAATCTTGGCGAAACGCGTCATCAGTTCTTTCTCTGACGAAACCGTCGGGCAAAATTTCAAGACAAAGTTCAGGACGTTAAAGAACTCCAGCGAAGTCTTCTGTGTTTCGGGAGTCAGCGGCTTGATGAAATCAATCGCGGGTGCTGCTTTCGGGGCAGGCAGGCCGAGAAATGCAGAGAGGGTTTGAACCTGATATCCGGCTTGAACTTTCTTCACGTTGTCGAGGTCACCCGGATTAAACAACTGAGTGCGGTATGCAGCCAGAACAAGCTCTGTTTCCGAACGGATCACCTTCTTCACTCCTTTCGGAGTATCCCCCTTCCAGTCCGGCCCAGCGATCAGAAAGCTTCCGGCCTCGTTCCCTGTGGCTCGGCTGCCGATGTAGGCAAAATTGAAGGTGTAGGCATCGATTAACTGGATGCTGTAATAGCGATCCTTCTCGATCATCGGGACGGTCAGCACGATCGGTTCAGCGCGCAGATCCAGGCCGAGCATGGAATAGGGAGTGTCCGAGTTAGGGGTCTGTACGGCCTTGTCGTTCGGTGTGAAAACACGAGGAATGTTCTTGATCTGATTCCACGATGTTTTGTACTCCGGGTTCCCTGAATCAACGAAGTAGGCATGCTGGATGCGGTAGCTGTCGACCATCGGGTAGCCATAGATGTAGGCTTCCTTAGCAATGGCACGGACTTCCGCCGGTGTGACAGTTTCTTGAGCCTGAGCAGGGGCAATCAACGCCGCGCCGCCGATGAGCGAAAGAATCAAGAGTGCCAATCGGTTCATGGTGCAAATATCTCCTCAGATTAGAAATCTGCCGCTTTTAGGGCGGCTTCAGTGCTCGCTGGTGATGAGTTGAGTATCACAAGTCACTGTAAAGTACGTCAACAATGGATGGATACCAGATGAACGCGATGATACTGCTAACCGCTGCACCGAACTGACCAGCTCTATCAACGATCGCGGCAAATGCCCTGGACTCCAATCCTCTGGAGTGACTTTTGCGTGAAATGCAGGCTGTTTCTCAAAGGGACCGGCTGAACCGTTGACGTTACGATTTGTTCAAGCGATCCTTTCTATCGATTCATCTCTCACAGATCTAATCCGTGCGACCTATCTGAATTTGAAGGTATGCACGTCACTTTCCTGACAACTTTGAAGTAGATTTTCCATGCGCTGGCGATTTATCGACAAGAACAATCGGGCTGAAGTTGCCGAGCGGGAAATCGTCATCCGAAAGATCGAGGCCTGGTGGCGGGAATTCGCAAAAAGAGCGGATGACATCGCCGCAACCTTCTCGGGAAAATGCGATCTGGATCTGCCAGCCTGGGTGGAAGAGCATCTTCAGTCGATCGACCCAGATTTGATGTGGGAATTCGGTCCAGCAATTCGGGGTACGGGTCATCGACTGGTAATTACACCTGAATGTGATCACCACTTGCGTCCGCTTGTCCAATCGATTCTCGCAAAAGCTCCCGACCTGAACGGCTGGGAATTCTACGAACATCGTTTGGCTGAGGACATCGAATCCGCCCAATCCACTGTTGAAGGGCGCACAGGTTGCAACCTGAGCGAACTGAAGTTCCGAGCGTCCCTTGGGGAACTCAATCGAATCGATTTGAAATTCGGATCGCCGTCGAAGTCCCAGATAAAAGATCAATCGGCGCTTAATGCAGCATTCGTCGCTGCTGAAACTCTACTGGGTGAAAAAGTTCTCAATGAATGGATTGGGGTCATCGACGTGAGTCCAATCCAAGGACCTTCGACGCTGACGTCGCTGCTCGGTCTCGCCAGGAAACCACCACAATGGATTGGTCTGGAACGGCTGTATGACACGGTCAATTCACTCATCGGCAGCATCCACGATCAATTACCACCTGGTCCGCACTATGAATGGATGACGGAAGACACGCCCATGTCGCTCTGGGAACTCAAGCCAGAAAGTGCTGACGATTATGTCGAGCAAGGCGATTTGATCGTTGGCAAATCGGCGAATCGCACCATGTGGATGACCTCCCATCGCCATCAACTGTTTTGTTCCGAGCGCTTCAGTCGTTGCCATGAGACATTTTGTTATGTCAAGATTGATGGCAGTGATGGATTCGATGAAGCCAAATTCGCTGACAAGTCCGAAGTCGAGGACGCATTGGACGAAGTCCTGAAACCGCAAAAGCTGGGATGCCAGATCGGCGGTGGAACTGGCCTGCGTTATTCTTATATCGATCTCGCCCTTGTTGATGTGGATCAGGCAAATGAGGCAATCAAACAGCGGCTTCGGGCCGGCAAGATCCCCAAACGCTCGTGGATTCTGTTTTACGACAGCGACCTGGCTGCGGAGTGGATCGGTATCTATGACGACACTCCCCCACCTCCAATGAAGTTTTGAGACGGTGTTGTCGAAGTTTCGCCAGTTTCCACTTTTGGTGGCAGCGGGATTGCGGTGCTCATTCTGAATTGACTAATAAATCGGTTCAACCACGCCAACCGATAGACCTTTCTGCCGCATCTTTTGTTTTCGAGCGAAAATTCCTGGGACAACATTCTTTGGCAGGCGTCTTATGATGGGACGACTCGTTTTGTTGGCGGTTGGAAATGAAGCCACTTTGTACCGACGAATTGCGTGAACTCGTAGACCGCCATTCGGCGGCGCTTGAGTTATTTGCTCGGCAATGGACGGAAAATAATGCGGCTGACGTCGTGCAATTAGCGTTTGTCAAGTTGGCAACCCACCCCCATCCGCGCGAGCAGATTGTTTGTTGGCTTTACAAAGTAGTTCGAAATGAAGCCATTTCGGCGGCACGGTCAGCTGCTCGCAGGAAACGTCATGAAACCGGTCGTGCGGAATTAGCGAAACACTGGTTTGTTCCAAATTCCGATGACCGGTTGGATGCCGTCGAGGCGGCGCGGGCGCTGGCAGAATTACCGCAAGAGTACCGCGAAGTGATTGTAGCTCGGCTTTGGGGCGGACTCTCGTTTCAGGATATCGCCGAATTACTCGAGACATCGTCGAGTTCCGCGCATCGCAATTATGTTGCAGGTCTGAAGGCAATGAGGGAAAGGTTGGGAATTACATGGATCAAGAACAACCCGTAGATAACGATCTCGAACCATTTGCTGCGGCCTTAAGCGGGTTAAAGCCACGGCCGTCTTCCGTCAGCCATGAACGATTGATGTTCGAAGTCTGGCGATCCCAGGAAGCCTTGGTAAACCGCCGACGACTCATGGTCTGGAAACTCGCCACAGGTATTTCCACGACCACCGCCGCGGTCTTTCTGATGTTGTTCCTCAGAAACCTCGCTCCGCACATGATTGCCAACCACCGAAATCCGTCGACTTCGGAATCATTGAACCAGGCATCTTCGGTCGGGAACGCTCCAGAGCGGGCAACGCCGTCCCATCGGGATTCGCCGACAAAAGCGTCGATGAATGGACTCGAAAGGAGGCATATCGATTTGCGAGATCATATTTTTACAGAACATTTCGACGATGTACCGCTGTCGCAAATCACAGGCAGTTTCAATTCCTCTAATGCGGCAACGTATCGCGATTACTGGGAGTCGGCCATGAATTCGACGGAGTCGGGCGGTTAATTTCATTACGAACCCAAAAACTGGATGGAGATTAAATATGAAAATTCGAACGCTCTGTATTTGCCTGTTTATCGCGGTGATCAACCAGGCTCTTTCAAGCACGGCATCTGCTCAGGTAAAGCAGAACATTCAGGGCGCGGACAAGCCTTGGTTGTATGAGTTCGTCGTGGCCCCCGCACCAACAGTGCAGCCGGCCTTCAAATATCGACTCTTGCCCGATCGTACTCTTCGGCGGCCGGGAAACGCGGCGACATCGTATTATCGAGCTTTATACTTGTTTCATGCGCATTCGGATCAGGACCGTAAAGAGTTTGACGAATGCTATCACTTCGGTTTCATGGTTCGACCTGCCAGGACAATGGCGGATGGCAAAGTTCTTCAGCAAGTTCCGATTGCCAGTGAGATTGCACGAGTCAGATCGCTTGTCACCAGGTTTGCGGATGTGTTTGACGAACTCGAAAGCGCCTCAGTTTGCGAATCGTGCGATTGGGGAATCGACCTCGAAAAGGCCTCTGGATTTGAGGCAATTAGAAAGGACACGCCTCAATTTGTTGCCATGCGACAACTCGCCAGACTCGTTCAACAAAAAACTCGCGTCGCGATATTTGATCGCAAATACGACGAAGCGATGGCGCTGATACAGATCGGGTTTCAATTGGGCAGAGACATCGCACAGTGCCCGATGAATATTGCCGGAGCCATCGGAATCGCGATTTCGATCGAAATGCAGGTCCCATTGATGGAGATGATCGCCGAACCAGACTCTCCGAATCTGTATTGGGCTTTGGCATCCGCCCCGCGTCCGATGATCGACATTCGGCCGGGCATCGAACAGGAATTGAATCTGGCGTATCAGTTGCCGTTTCTTCGCGGAGCCGAGAAACCGCATTCACCAGAGGAATGGACGCGAGGATTAAATGAGGCTTTGAAATTGGTTCACTGGATGCGGTCAGACGTGTCTGTTTCGAATTCCAAGAAGCCAGAACCGGATTCGCAGTCGGAAATCCGCGAGCTGGTCAATCGGGAATACAACCGAGCTAAATCGGAACTCGTTCAATTCGGTTTTCAACCGGAGCAACTTGTAGGAATGCCCGAGATTCAAGTCCTGGCGATTCATCAAGCCAGATTGGGATTTCACAAGCGGGACGAGATCCTCAAGTCGATCTATCTCCCCTTCCATCAAGCTTCCACACTGCAACGCTTAAACGATGGACCTGAGAAGAAAATCAACCACTCCGACGACATCACTAATATGAAAGAAGTGATTCCGATTTTTGAATCACAAATACAGTGGATTGACCAAGCACGAGCAGCGAGCGTGCGACTCGATTGTCTGCTTGTCCGCTTGCAGACGATTGAAGCTCTCCGAATGCACGCCGCGGCCAACGCTGGCAAGCTGCCTGGTTCGCTTTCAGAGATCATCTCGGTACCGATCCCGACAAACCCAATCACCGGTCAATCAATCATTTATCACCTTGAAGCCGAAACCGCGGTTCTCGAATTTCCATCTCCTAATTCGATTACAACCTACGGAGAGATCATTCACGTGACACTTCGGAAACGGAACTGACATGATCGTCGCCGGGAACGAGAAAACAAATCGTTCTTGAAGCGTATCTGATGAACTCGTACCATACGAGGGCTCTTATCGCCAAAAGGATTTTCTATGGAACAGTTTGATCGAATCACACAGCAACCTGACGTGATGAGTGGCAAAGCATGCATTCGAGGGATGCGCGTAACGGTCAGCATGATTGTAAACCAGATCGGATCGGGACATAGCTTCGATGAAGTCCTCGCCGACTATCCCTATCTTGAGCGAGAGGATCTTTTACAAGCGCTCCGTTACGCAGCGTGGCGCTCGGAAGATCGTGAAATCGTGCTGGCAAACGCATGAAAGTCCTCATCGACATGAATCTTTCTCCTCGCTGGGTCAGATTCTTAAACGATTGGGGTGTCGAAGCGATCCATTGGTCTTCATTCGGTAAATTTAAAGCGACTGATCTCCAGATCATGGAATTCGCCAAGTCGAATGAGTACGTGGTGTTGACTCATGATCTCGACTTCAGCGGGATTTTGGCGTCAACGCAAGGCGATAAGCCCAGCGTCGTTCAAATTCGGTCTGAGGATGTCAGCCCCGACAAAATCGGGATACAAATTGCTTCCGCATTATCGCAAATGGCAGTTGAACTCGAGAAGGGGGCATTGGTAACCATTGATCCAATCCGAACACGATTGCGACTTCTGCCATTGCCTCGGAAAAAAGAAACCGATTGACTCATTCGATAAGTTCATGACATTCGTGATACCCAATTCCGAGTCGAGAAAGCGTGCCGGCGTAGATCTTTTCAGAGCGCATTGCAGAAGTGCTGAATCCTGAGCGACATACCTTCGCTCCGAAGCTCCCTGCGTGGAAACGAGCGAGCCATTTTTTTCACTTCTTCATCAATCGAAGCCCTGCAATCAAGACCATCGATCCGACCGTAGCGGTGATCAGGCTTCCCAATAACCCAGTTGCCGCGAGCCCGAGCAGACCGAATAGGAAGCCACCCAGAAGTGCGCCGATCACACCAACAATCAGGTCGCCGACGAGGCCGAATCCTCCGCCC
>JBAXBD010000170.1:0-10004 GCA_037142165.1 Schlesneria sp.
TTCACGGTCAGCGGCTTATCAGTCTTGTTTTCGATCAAGACCGTACCACCAAGGGCATCCTTCGGGACAAGCTTGACGGTCACTTGTTTCGCATCGACGGCGTCGAACAGGTCAACCTTTTCCGCCGTTGGATCGTATTTGGGATTCTTGATCGGCTTCTTTGTTGCCTTGCTTGCCGCCGAAAGTTCGATGGGAAGCGATGCAGCGATGATCAACGCCAGGGATGTGAATCCACAAGCGAACAGCAACGCGATTGGACGACGGGCCATCGAAATTTCCTTTCGCACACGCACAGGACAAAGCGGAGACGAATCAAATCGTCTAGGTTTCCACTGAGACAGGACTAAACTGGACTCGAATTGAATTGATTGTAAGCCTGTTAGCGACACGAGAACAATCAAAACTTTGGTTCGTCGAGAATTTTTCTCACCTTGGTCCGAATTGTTCTTGTCAGAACTCAGCAATCGGGCAAAAGCGATGTCTACCAGCCTCTTTATGACAATCGGCCATTGAATTTTTTGCCATGAGGTAGATTATCTCAGGTAGTTCAGCCATTACGTCCGGTGCCACCGGCCCTGTTTCTGTCAGGTTCACAGTTCGATTCCGAGTTGAATTCGGATCGAGACGGGCCTAAATCGCCCGAAATGACATATTAAGAGTCGTCGTCGATACAAGCCACATGTTCGTCATAAGCGGCAAATTCGGTCCGAATTCAACGCCGTCCGCCGAATCAGCCCATGTGGCAGCATCAGATCCTGTTTAAAACCCAAATGATCAGGCGCTTTTTGCTTTCAACAGAAACTGACGCACGAGTATTTGATCTTTGACTGCAGGTGCCGACTCGACACCACTGGCAACGTCAACCCCCCAAGGGTGAACGGACAAGATCGCTTCGGCAATGTTATCTGGCGTTAATCCCCCGGCCAGAATCAGCGGTGGCCATTCGTCGCGGCGATATTCGCTTGCCAGTTGTTTCCACGGGACGGTTTTCCCCGATCCGCCGAAGACTCCAGTGACGTGTGCATCGACAAGACACGCGGCAAGATTGAGCTGCTTACTCTGGCATTCATCGAGAAAGATTTTGAGTCCATCCAGTCCGTCGCTGGACATGCGCCAGGCCCGAATCAACCGAACATGAGGCAAACGGCGCTGTATTTCAGCAAAATATGCAGACGTTTCGTCACCGTGCAATTGGACAAAATCCAGCCGACACTGGGTCGCCAGCGTTTCGACTTCGGAAATCGAGTGATTCACGAAGACACCAACTTTGACAACTTGAGAAGGGAGGATTTTTGAGATTTCCCGGGCTTCGTCCACACCAATGACGCGTGGCGAACCGGAGTAAAAATTCAGTCCGATCGCGTCAACACCGATTTCAGCCAGATCTCGCGCCGTCTTGCGGTCGCGAATCCCACACACTTTGACCCACATCCTGATGATCCTTATTGAAACCGAACGGCCGACGAACCCGATCATTCCCGATCAGGCGGCCTTTTTTTCTGCGAAATTTATTCTGTAGAAATCAACGCTGAAAACAAACCCGAAAGGAAGAACTTTCGTGGTGCGAAGATATGATATTTGGTGCCTTCCTTTTGAATTTTTGCAAATCGAGTTCAGTGTCATGTCCGAATTTTCGCCGCAGCATCAATTTGCGATCGAGATCGTCAGCAAGTTGCGATCGGCAGGTCACGTGGCATTATTCGCCGGAGGCTGCGTCCGCGATGCGTTACTGGGTCGCGAGGCTAAGGATTACGACGTGGCCTCGACCGCACGACCAGAGGAAGTGAGAAATTTATTCGGTCATAAACGAACGCTCGCGGTGGGGGCCAGTTTTGGCGTCATCATGGTTCTTGGACCACGTGATGCCGGGCAAGTTGAAGTCGCTACATTTCGAACCGAGGGGCCCTATCTCGACGGGCGGCGCCCTGAACGTGTCGAATATTGCACGCCGGAAGAAGATGCCAAAAGGCGAGATTTCACGATCAACGGGATGTTTTACGACCCCATTGAAGAACGGGTGTTGGATTGTGTTGGTGGAGTTGTCGACCTGACTGCAAAAATGGTCCGCGCAATTGGTGACCCTCACGAACGGGTCCGGGAAGACAAGCTGCGAATGCTGCGCGCCGTTCGATTCGCCGCAACGCTCGATTTTTCGCTCGATCCCACGACTGCCGATGCCATACGAGAAATGTCGTCAGAATTGATCGTCGTGAGCGCCGAGCGGATCGCTCAAGAGATCAAGAAAATGCTGGTCGACGTGCACCGACGACGGGCGATCGAACTGGCTGACGATGTCGGATTGATGCGGATTGTCTTCCCCGAACTTGACCCATTCCGTCGGGAATCCGAATGGCAGATCACACTCAAGCGACTGGATTTGCTGGAAGAACCGTCGTTCGAACTGGCCATGGCGGCTCTCCTCAAAACGCTGACCGACAAACAAGTCGTCGAAAAAGTCTGTCGACGATTGAAGCTTTCAAACGATGAAACGGACCGGATTGCCTGGCTGGTGGCTCATCAGAACGATCTGGACGACGCCCCAAACCTCAGTCTCGCTGCGCTGAAAAGAACGCTCGCTCATCCTTACTGCGAAGACTTGTTAAAGCTTTCCCGAGCGGATCGAATCGCGAATTCATTGAGTCTGGGACCGATTGAGTTCTGCGAAGACTTTCTGGCGAAAACACCAGTTGAAGTCATCGATCCCGTACCGTTTGTCACTGGCGACGATCTGATCGGACTGGGATTGAGGCCAGGACCACTTTTCAAGTCGATTCTCGTCGTGATTCGAGACGCTCAATTAAACCTGGAAATTGAAAGTCGTGAGGAAGCCCTGGCAATGGTTCGGACTGAATGGAATAAGTAGTAACTTCGCTTCTGCGTGAAACCGTTCACGTGAGCCTCTCGACTGGCAATTCGATTTCATGTCGTCATATCGCGGTAACCCCTCTTTCGATGTTACCAACTGGCTTGCCGACATTCATGACCGCTCGTAAACTCGCCACCGAGTTCAAGATCACGATCACCAGAAACTTGGGGAGCGGTTGTAAGATGATTCCACGAGGCCGGTTTGTTGCGTTAGCGTTGTTCGGGACGTTCGGTTTGATTCAACAGGCGACCGCCGATTGGCCAACATTTCGCGGTGCCGATCGAACAGCGGTTTCGAAAGAGACGGATTTGCTGCAAGAATGGCCAGCAGGCGGACCATCACTGCTTTGGAAGGCTGAAGGTTTCGGGCGGGGGTATACCAGCCTGGCAATCGCCAACGGTCGCGGTTACCTCGTTGGCGATGGGATTTCCGGCGTCGAGGACAAAGACGAGTACCTGATTTGCATCGATATCCGTGATGGCAAGCGACTTTGGGCCACAAGAATTGGTGCCGTCTGGACGGGGCATAAAAATCTGAGTTGGCAGAGCCCCCGAAGTACTCCATCCGTCGATGCAAACCGGGTTTACGCGTTGAGTGTTTTCGGTGACTTGATTTGTTGCGACGTTGAGACGGGTCGCGAACACTGGCGCAAGAGCTTCGAAAGGGACTTTGGAGGTAAAAAAGACGATTCCTGGGGGTACAGTGAATCTGTACTAATCGACGGAAAGCAGCTTGTTTGTACGCCCGGCGGTGAAAAAGTAACAATGGTTGCGCTCGATAAGGTAACAGGCGAAACGATCTGGACGACGGTTCGTGAAGGAGACCGCGGTGCAGGGCACGCATCGATCGTGATTTCCAAAATTGGCGATGTTCGCGTGTACGTTCAGACGACCGGAAGTGGTGCTCTTGGGGTTCGAGCCAACGATGGCAAGCTGCTCTGGTCCTATCCAATTGACAAGACGACGGCTGTCATCCCAACACCCATTATTCGTGATGACCTGGTGTTCATTTCCGCAGGCTATGGGCGCGGCGGTGCTCTTCTGAAACAGTCACCCGACGGCGCGGGCGGCGTCGCGATGTCAGAGGTCTATCCACTCAAGAAGGAATTGGGAAATAAGCACGGTGGTGTCTTGCTTGTCGGTGATTATCTCTATGGTGACACCGATTCGTCTGGCGTCCCATTCTGTGCGAACCTGACGACCGGAGAGATCAAGTGGAACAAAACTCGTCCGTCGGGAGGAAGTGGTACTTTCTCCATCGCCGCAGCCGATGGTCGACTGTATCTCCATTTCGAAAAAGGGACCATGGTGCTCGCCAAGGCCGATCCGGAGGCCTTTGTCGAAGTCAGTTCATTTACGGTCCCAGGTAGCGGCGACCGGCCGAGTTGGGCACATCCTGTGATTCTCGATGGAAAGCTTTATCTCCGCGAGAATAACATGATTCTCTGCTACGATATCCGGGAAAAATCATCTGCAACAAAATCGAGTGGAAACTGATACGACACGTTAACCCGCTTTTTGCTAGGGCGAAATCGGGAAACGAGCGATTTTCAATGCAGTTTCAACAGGGGGCACTTTCATGGTGCCCCCTGTTTCTTTCGTTTCAACGCATTCGTTCCTGACAAATGCGCTAGATCGGCACTCTAGAACAATAATGCAACGAACCCTGATTCATTGCAGTGGAAACTCCCATAGCCGATGGAAAATCGCTTGCGAAGGCCTTTCAGTGGTCGTATGGTAAATGGATTAGTTTGATACAGCGCTTTCCGGAAGGTATGAACACGATGTCCACGGCCATAACGGGAGTATCGCAACAGCCGATCGAGATCTTCATTTCTTATTCTCGGAAAGACCTGCCGTTCCTTGAGGACTTACGCCGCAGCCTGAAGGTTTTTGAGAATGAGCACGGAGTGCGAATCTGGCACGACGGCAATATTAAGCCAGGTGACGACTGGGAAGCCGAAATCTACGAGCATTTCGCGGCAGCACACATCATTTTATTACTTGTCACCCCGAACTTCTTCAGCTCGGATTACTGTTATAAACGAGAAATGTCTGAAGCACTCAGGCGTCATGAGAATAAGACGGCACGTGTCGTTCCCGTGATTTGTCAGTTTGCGGGTCTGCAATTTTCCAAGCTCGAGAAATTGAATGTCCTCCCAAAGAACGGTCGCCCTATCGAGATGTGGGAGCATCCTGCCGAGGCCTATGAAAATATCGTCCAAAGCCTGTTTCCGTTATTTGGCGAAATCGAACGAGAAATTGCCGAACGCGAGAACGAGCCCCCTAATCAAATCGACGTTGCCGAATTAAGTTCTCGGAATACCGTTCAATCGATTCCAGCGAAAGAACGAGGCTTTAGTCCCCCCGACGAAACGTCGAGACTAATTCCCTATCAGCGAGCTGAAAGCTCCCCGACCGCTAACGATACGGTCGTGCCACCCAATTCGCGTCCTGTTTCAGAAGTTCGCCAGCTGGCGGACATTCAGGTTAACAAAAGCCCCATCGCAAGTCGGTCGCCATCCCAGGTCGATGATGGTTCGCCTGAATTGTTCAGCGGGCAGACATCAACGGCCGAGAAACTGCTTGTTCCGGAAATCATATTTTGCACTCTGCATCCCGATCGATATAGCCGAGAGAAGCGTCAACGTCTGCGAAAATGGTGTTTTGACCCTAAGGATCGACTCTTCCCCGGCCCCGCTGCGACACTCAAAGAATGCTCATCGCTCGAAGAAGCCGTCGCTCAGTTGCGACTACGGGAAACGGGATCAATCCTTCTGCTCGACGGGTTCGAGCCCCACAGTCCGCAAGTCGACGAATTAATTCTTCCGGCAGATGTCAAATGTCCGTTTGAAGTCGTCATCAATTCTCCTGAGTGGGAACAATTCGCTGCGCATCGGCCTACTGCGTCAATCATGCAAGCAGGCAGGCAGGTTACTTCGGAAGAAATGCTTTTCGAAACATTGAGAAAAGTTGTTCTAAAAGTCAGAACGCGACACGTCGCAACCGCACGAGTGATCCGGACAAAAGAGGAATTTGCTGCGTATTTTGAACTGCGTTACAAAGTCTGGGAAGAGCTGGGTTACTTGTCGTCCCAGAAGGTCTCGCCCGACGTTCCGTGGGAACTCGATTTCACGGACAGGATGTCGCTTCCATTCGGATTATTCTCCAAGACAGATGGATCGCTATTGGGCGCGGCTCGGCTCGTCCGTGGATTCGGCGAAGAATACCCCCAGGTTGCAAAACTGATCGAAGAGCTTGTTAAAGAAAAATCTTCGAAATTGCTGGAAATGAATCTGCGCTATCCGTCAAATCAACGGCAACTTCCCTTCGATGTCCTGCAAGAATTCAGCGAATTCCAGAATTACTACCAGAAGCTGGTCAAACGTCGCGTTGCCAAAGCCGAGGTGAGCCGCGTGATTGTTGCTCCCGACTGGCAGCAACTGGGACTTGGTGAAGTAATCGTCGATACCTTATGTTCGTTTGCCAAAGCACATTCATTCCAGGTGCTGTTTCTGGCCTGCCATGAGAAGCATCGTGGGTTCTACCATCGCTGTGGATTCGAGGTGATACCCGGTGTTACCGGTGATCACTTTCTCACTTACAAGGTTCCGTGTTTAGCGATGGAGCGTGAACTTCTGCCGATGGATGACCTGACAGATTAACCAAGCCGCTTTGGCACATGTCTTTCCGAGCAAAAACAAGATGGCAAAGAAAAGTCCGACTCGAACAAACGCCGCGGCCACCGGAAAGGTCCGTACGAAAGCCACGCGGAATGCGGCTTCGCACACTGTTTCAACCAAAAGCAAAACCAGTCCATCGTCCGCGACGAGTTCGATTGAGGAGGAACTTCGACTCCTGCGCGAGGAAGTCGAGCGATTGCGAAAAGCAAGCCAGCAGCCAACAGATCTACCAACTCATACTTCGGGGGGATTTGTTGCAAAAGAAATCCCCGAAGATCGAGAAGAACGCGAGTCGTACGCCGAAGGGCTTGATCTGCCAGGCATCAACGCTCCTGATTTCAATCTTGTCAGCGATTTTTTGACGTTTGGCGTCACCCCGTGGGCCGACGCCCTCGTTCCCGCCTACATGCTCGACAATTACTTCAGGATTGTTGACTGGAACCTGGCGTTTGGCCTGGCTTTTGACCGCACAATGGAAGGTCGCCGTGGGCAGCATGTCAGTGAATGGGTCTATTTCCTCGATAACTATAAGGCGATCCTGGATCAGGGTGCCAAAGAGTTTAACAATACCAAACTACCACCGATCCATATCGAACCGATTGAGTACACAAGTCCTCGATACGGAAAGATTCACGCGATTAAGCGAGCCTATCAGATCCCCAAAGACGCCGAAGAAACCCAGGGCTGGCTGGTCATTCTCGAAGTGAAGTTCGACGATTTGCCGACCACGTACCGTTTTAAGCGAGATGTGTTCGAGGCCGTACGACTGGATATGACATGGTCTGAATATGCCATGTCGTACGACCGCGTCCTGCTGGCTTCACGCGTTTACCACGAACTGATCGAGCATATTCTCGGAGAGCAGGTTCCACGCGGTGGCCAAGGCGAACTGACTCGCCTGCCACCACGATCACGTATCCTGGACCTCGGCGCGGGAACCGGTAATTTGTCATTACATCTCGCGAAACAACAGCGTGGTCACACGATCTTCGCCGTCGAGAATAACCGGATGATGCTCGATCTGTTGCGTGACAAATGTCATGACTACTTGCGGAGCGACGCGCTTGGACCTGGAATTCTCTCGATTAAGCAGGACGTCAACACGTTGTTTGGCTTACCGGGAAATGCGTTTGACTTCGCGATTTTGAATAATGTGGCATACTCGTTAGAAGACCCCATCAAATGTTTTAAAGAAGTGTGGGACTCCCTCAAAATTGGAGGCGAAATTCGAGTCAGCGGCCCGCAGAAATCGACAAATCTGGAAAAGCTGTTCGCGCGGATTGCGGCCGATCTGGTTGCGGCCAACCGTATGACTGAATTGAACCTCGAATTCGAGCAGGTCCGACAGATCAATCAGACAATTCTGCGGCCGATCCTGTTCCGTTGGACGGTTGAAGACATGAAGAAAATGCTGATGGAGGCAGGTTTCGGCTCGATCAGTTATCACTCCGAAAATGCTTACGGAGGCCAGGCGATGATTGTTTGTGCAAAGAAACAGCGGGCGACCCCGAATCCAATGACTCGCCCGGTGAAACGCTAACCGACGAACCTGTCGCGATTGGCTGATGATTGAGCCGTGAGTCATTGAGACTTTATAAGTGCAAATGCAATTTTTGTTGGCCTTGCGGCTGGTTTTGCCAATACCAGTGCCCAAGATGCCGTAATTTTCCGGGTTCTTCAGGAAGCTCGACAAAGAGGAATGGGTCGCATGAAACCACGGTTAACGGAACGAAGATCAAAGGTGCGAACTTGATCATCGCCAATGGGGCAGCGACAAGCCCAAAAAACGGTGAAGCAGACGCCGCAACCGTCGATTGATAGGCCATCAACTCAAGGATGACGCACGCTGTTTCCAGGCTTTGTCCTAACCACGTCCGATGCTCCGGGATCAGTGTCTTCGAGAATCCAAATCGGCAACGTTCATGTTCTGCCATGTAAATGGCTCGGGCTCGCCGACGGGCGTCCTGCCGACATTTCTTCCAATAATCGTTCACGCGATCGATCCCGTGCTGGATCCGGTTCCCAATCGCCTGGACCGAGTACCAGCACAGGGAAGGAATTCGCAGGGTGGTCATCGCAGCTTGATAGAACCAACCCCAACGAAGTGCATGCTCGCGGGCGGCCGCGATGCGCCGCTTTGCTTCAACTCGGACCTCATCCGCCGTCACGGGTATCGGCAACCCGTCATGATTCGTTTGATCGCCCAATAACGGCACCCCATACCAGACCGTGGCTTCGGGATGCAGCGAGTAAGCCCTTGTCAGCGCGTCTATGATTTTCCGAGGAGGATTGTCAGGAATCTGACTTGGGTTTCGCACCATCGTCATTACCAGATCGCTATGTTCCCGAATCCACAAAGATCGCTCAATCAAATGGACGACCTGATATTCATCGACCCATTCCGGGTGCAAACTCAGCACTTGATTCACATAGTCATCGTCTTGAATCTGTGATCGTGTCGCACGCAATGCTAATCTCACCGCCAGTTGTTTCACGCATTCGGGCTTAATAATCTGAATCGAATCCCGAGCCAGGCCTTGAAGACCGAATGGTGAATTATCGTCGAATTCTGTGCCGGATGTGACTGGCGACCATTGAGTCTGCTTGACCGGCAAATCAGGATGCCTGACCGATAACGTTGGTGCCTGAGACATGGCGAATGTCCTTTCTGAGATTCCATTGGTAAAGACGTGAATTCAATCATCAGAAAACGCGTGACGTTAGACGTGACGTCTGAAATCCTATTTGTGCCACAATCAACCGTCAAGCAAAAAACAGGAATTCTCGGTACTTCGGCATGTTCATGCTTTTCGGTCGGTAGAATTACCGCATCTCGCTGACAAGAGCTTTTGAGACAGGTCACGGATGAAACCGTTGTTGCTCGTTTTCATTCATGCCGAGTAAGATTGCAGGCGACTTTGGCCTTACGTTGTTTATGGATATCCAATGTTTGAATTCTTATCTTCGCGACCATTACTCAGAATAACATTGGCGGCGTTAACTGCTGTGATAGTCACTAAGACGCTCATGGCAGACGAGATCGGCGTAAAAGTCCCGGAGGGATTCGAGGTCACGGAATTTGCCGGTAACGAACTGGCTCATGATATTTACTCGATGACCTTGGACTCGAAGGGGCGAGTCGTCGTCGCAGGGGCAGGTTTCGTCAAAATCCTGGTCGACAACAACGGAGATGGCAAAGCGGACGAAGCGAAATTATTTTCTGAGGTCCCGAAGAATGGCGCTCAGGGAATGTATTTCCACGGTCGTTCACTCGTGTGTATTGGCGATGGAGGCCTTCTGCGACTGGACGATACCAACGGTGATGACAAAGCGGATGGTCCCCCAGATAACTTTCTTAAACTCAAGACCGGAGGCGAACATGATGTCCATTCGATTCAGCTAGGCCCTGACGGCTGGTGGTATCTCATTGCCGGAAACAATGCTGGAATCAGCAGC
>JBAXBD010000171.1:0-9995 GCA_037142165.1 Schlesneria sp.
TGATTCGAAAAGACCCATTGCTAAAGTGTGGAGGCTTTAGATGCGATTGCCCTGTTGCGGACGGTCCCCACAAACGAAGAATCCACCTGAAATTCGTGCCGACAACTGCTGCACGTCACTGGAATCAGCATCGGGCACCTCGTAGTACTAACGTTTGATTTCTTCGTGCGCCGCGAAGATTTTCCACGGGCGGGCGAGACTCTCGCTCGGAAATCAGTGGCAAGGGGTAAGCAAATGGAAACTGATATTTAGGTGATTCGTATTCATTAATCAACTTCTGGGAAAAATGTTTAGTAAACGATAATCGTCGATTTATCCGGAAAGTCCTCCGCTGCGCGACTGTATCAACCGCACGGAAAGCGCCCGGCATACAACAAATCTTTCAATTTGCGAAACAGATGGACTTGAATGCAGTCTGCATATTCCTCTTCGATAAAAGCACCGATCAACATGCCATGAAGCCATTCCCATGCAGTTTTGAGGAATTCCGGAATTCCGGGAACTGCGGTTGCTCGAATGACGATTTCAGAAACCGGTCGAGCGAGCCCGCCGGCAATATCGTTCCAAGTGTAGAATCGATTGCGGTGATTTGCTGACAAACGATTGTGGAGCGCGTTCCTAGCCTCAATAGAACACCATCTCCGAACTTCGTGCTCAATCAACTTGAAGCCCTCATCCCAAGTCTTCACGACATGAAAATGCGCTTTATCAATTGGAGTGCCGACATTCTGGAACCAATCTGTCGATTCAAGCTGGGACAACAATTTCGAGTCAGGATTCAATTCGAATTTCACGGAAAGAGCCCCCTCGGAATTGCGTTCGGGATGTTTGAGACTGGTTGATTATTTGGTAGTGTAAATGGGTACTGGTCATCATCGCCGTGCGAGACGATTTGGCAAGCGCACTGGTTTCATCTGGAATGACCGTGTTAATCTGCACGACGACTGACCATTGGATGAATCCGATGTTTCCACCGTGATCTGAGCGCTTTGCCAATACCAGGGGGACGCGCCATCCGGAGTGAAGCGGGAGCATTTCGGGAATGAACTTAGATAATAACGCAATTAATCTTAGAACCATGGATGTCTACGGACGGTACGGACTCATTTGTCGTTTCGACGCGAATGCCCCAGGTCTTGATCAGGCAATCCGCCGAATTGTTTTTGAGTTGGGTGCTGAGGAGAATCCGCGTCCAGATTTTGAGCATGAAACGGTTTTCGTAATGGATGCTGACGGTTGGAGCGTTGCTGCAAGAGTCAGTGGCCTGGTTTCGTTCGTAAACGTCAACTCTCCATCTGACATCGTTTATCTGCGTGATCTGCCACGCGATGAATTAGCCTCATTATTCTTCGCATTAGCGGCGGGTGACCTTGCTCACATTCGGCGTCAAAAGTGGAAACGTCGGAGCGAACTGGCCCCATTCACTAAGAATTTTTACCTGTATGCAAACCATCCTCTTAAGACAGACTTAATGAAAGCCGCGCATCTGGGACAGATTTCGTGGGCAGAGCAACTTATCAATCAGGGGGCGGATATCAACGCTCAAGATGAGCAGGGGGCAACTGCATTGCATATTGCTGCACTATGTGAAGATGTCCCCATGTGCGAGCTGTTACTGCGAAACGGGGCTGATCCGGAAATTCGTGATTCAGGACACGCGACGTGTGATGATTACGCGTTGAATAACGTTGATATCTGTAACTTGATCCAGGAGTTCCGCCAAAGTTAGGTGGCGGACTTGGGGGTACGGCTATTTCTCCCCTAAACGGAAATCATTGGAAGAGTTTCCCCACGCGAACGTACTCCTCTACTGCCTGTCCATCCATGAATTCGCCACGCCGTTTCACGACATAGAACTCTCCCGGCCAGGAAAGTTCCTGTAGACTTGGCATAAGACGAGTTAACAGACGGTCGCAGTCAGGCGTTGAAATGAACACCCGAATTTCGAAATCCACAACATCAGTACCTTCAACGTTTCCAAAGTACGATTCCGGCTGCGCTTGATAGGGATCATAAAGCGACTTCTCAAGGTGCGAAATGATGCCTTCTGCTGCCGCTATTTCGTCCTTTGCTACTTTCTTCCGTCGGCAACAGAGCCGCAGCACAACTGTGTTGCCAGTAATGTCCAGAGTACCCAGAGAATTCGGTTTCCACTGTTCCGCCAGCTTGCAGAGTCTGTAGCGTTCAGAATGATAAGTCATGTCGGGCGGAAGCGGCCAAACGGGAATAAAAATCAAACCTTGAAGGCCAGCCGACGCCACCCGATCAACGAAACTCTGCGTGCACAACTGATAGACTGGCAATGCCCTGTCTTTGAAGATCACCAGATCGCTCAACTTCTGCTCATTGAGTATCAGGCTGCCGATGTCAGGAACTCCGCTATTGGTCTTTGACTTCGAAAGGTCGATGACATTCGCTAGACGGGTACAATTGAAAACGTAATAGATACCGAGTTTGTGCCGAACTGGAAGGAGTTCGCCGTTTGTTTCGAGAACGTCACGCAGAAGATCGACGGCGCGTTGACTAAAGGCCGGAGTCGTCATGTTAACGCAGGGATAGTCGTTGAACAGCCGTACATTTCCCACAACTTCTCGGATTTGCCAAATCCCCGTGAGAGGTATTGTTTCCCATGTCGTAACATGGTGTCTCCAATCCATTGGCCACGTTTTAAGGACCTTTGAATTCGACTCGAGCGCTAACCCCTCAAAAAGGGGATTATCCGTTACTGGGTGGATGTGATACACGTTCATTATAACACTAGCGATCCGGACGTGAGTTGGCTTGCAATAGATTGAACTTCGCAAATGTTTTTCGCTCGATTTGCTGCATGCAGATTCGTCGCAGGTGCGTCTGTTCAAACTATGAAAAAGATGGGTCCCCGATGTCATTCGCAAAGTTTACGAGTCGTACTGTTCGACGTGCAATATCAACGCCGTTCGTCAGGACACAGCACACTCGTCGTTCGGTGGCTTCGATTGCTGAGCTGACTTCGTAAGCGCAAGACAATAAAACTTCATCCTGATCATTTCATCCGAAACAAGATATGAATAGTGATCTCAATACATTCTAAAGTCATCGGATTGCCTTTCGCGCTGTGTCGCTTGTGCCGCGATCGACGTTCGAAAAACATGTACGCGTTTTGGTTCAATAATTTTCGAGAAAGATTTCACGAAATGGAATAATCCGCGTAGAATCTGTTACGGAGACGAATCGATCGGATGAAGGATAGTTAGATGAATGTATTGTCACTCGAATCCCTTGCAAAACGAGTCGAGGTATTGGAGATCGCCGTCAGAACGACCGGAACTAACCCGGTACGAAAGGACTGGCGCAAAGTTGTCGGCATGTTTCGTGACAGCGACTTCATGCGAGAAGTCGACGAAGAATGCCAGCGAACACGCGAAGCCGAACGCGAAGCGGCACGACTCGGGGAACCGATTGAATGATTCTTCTCGACTCGGATCACGCGACTTTTCACGGGCTTTGAATCTTGAGTTGTCCTTGTGTGACGTGCGTGGCTGTGAGAATATGCGTTAATTCAGTTATTGAATTCAGGAGGACTCATGTCTCGCACGGACGAACTTTACACCGAACTGACTCGACTACTTCGTGAAGCGGCTTTGCTGAGTTCCTGCGGCAGCGTGCTGAGTTGGGACGAGCAAACTTACATGCCCAAGCTTGGCTCGGCTCATCGTGCTGAGCAATTGGGATTGCTGGCTGGGCTGGCTCATGAGCGGTCTACGTCGCCTCGCATTGGAGAATTGCTTTCCGATTTGGAACGAAGCGGTGAATTGGGTGACGCCGATGGTGATCTGGCCGTCAACGTTCGCGAAGCGCGTCGAACCTATGATCGTCAGACCAAGTTGCCAAGGCGATTGGTTGAGGAGATTTCTCGAACCACGACGTTATCGCAACAGGCATGGGTTGCGGCCCGGGAAGATTCGAATTTCAACGATTTTCTTCCCTGGTTAGACAAGATGATTGGCTTGAAGCGAGAAGAAGCTCAGGCGGTTGGTTTTGGAAACGGGGTTCCTTACGACGCGTTGCTCGACGATTACGAACCGGGGATGACGGCTGCGGAAGTCCAGCGCGTGTTTTCTCCTTTACGTGATGAGCTTGTGAAACTCGTCGCCGCCATTCAGCATTCGTCGCATCGACCAAACATCGAAATTCTGTCACGACATTATCCCAAAACACCTCAGATTGTTCTGGCTGAAGGGGCGTCGAAAGCGATCGGGTTTAACTTTGAGGCCGGTCGAATCGATGAGTCGGCTCATCCGTTCTGCACCGGAATCGGACCAGGTGATTGTCGACTGACGACACGATATAGCGATCATCATTTTAATTCTGCATTTTTCGGTGTGTTACATGAATCTGGCCATGGAATTTACGACCAGGGCTTGCCTGTTGAAAGTTTTGGTTTAGGAATTGGACAGGCAACTTCGCTCGGAATTCATGAATCGCAATCGCGCCTTTGGGAAAACTTTGTCGGTCGCAGTCGTTCATTCTGGCAATATCTATTTCCCACGGCGCAAACCGCTTTTCCGAAGGCTCTTGGCGACGTTTCGCTGGATGAATTCTATTTCGCCATCAACGATGTTCGCCCGTCGCTGATTCGGGTTGAAGCTGACGAAGTGACGTACAACCTGCATATCATGCTTCGGTTTGAAATCGAGCAGCAACTCGTCTCGGGTGAGTTGAAACCCGCTGATGTGCCCGGCGTGTGGAATGAAAAGGTTCTCAAGTACTTCGGATTGACGGTCCCGAGCGATTCAAACGGCTGTTTACAGGACATCCACTGGAGTGCCGGTTTGCTGGGGTATTTCCCCACTTATGCACTTGGCAACATGTATGCCGCGCAGTTATTTGTCGCAGCGGGACGGGACTTGGGAAATCTGGATGAATCCTTTTCACATGGTCATTTTAAGCCGTTAAAGGCGTGGTTAAATGAAAAGGTTCATCGTCATGGAAAACGATTCCGGGCGAAGCGACTTGTCGAAATCGTGACGGGAGAATCTCTTTCTCACCTACCATTGATCGCTCATTTGCGATCGAAATATTCTGCACTCTATGGTTTATAACCCTTATGCAAGACGAGCACCCTCTCCCAAGTGGCCCCGATTTATCTCTGGTCAACCTCATCATTTTGGGTGTGTTGATAGTTGGCTTGTCGCTGTTGTTGCGGTCTGTAATAAAGCCCCCCGTCTCGCCACAAATTGGCCGACCGTTTCCTCAAATTGAAGCAGTTGGCTGGATCAATGGGCCGGCACCAAAAGCGGCTGATCTGCAAGGACAGGTGATTGTCGTGGACGCATGGGCTTATTGGTGTGGTCCGTGTCGGGCGGTCACACCATACGTCATCGATTTGCAAAAAAAATATAAAGATCAGGGCGTCATCTTTATCGGGCTCACTTCCGAAGGACTCGATTCCGGGTCGATCGACTCGAGCCGCCAGTTCGTAAAGTCACTCAACATTCCCTGGCCAAATGGTTACGGAGCGACAAAGACATTGTCAGAATTAGAAGTCGAAGGAATCCCGCAACTATGGGTTGTCGATCGTAAAAATCGAATTGTTTATCATGAAATCGGTTTCGGAGACAATTCCATTGATGAGATGGATTCCGCCATTAAAAAAGCGTTGATGGAATCGCCGTCGGACAAAAAATAGACCAGAGTTTACGACTGGTTAACACCGTCGAATCGAACCGCGTCAAATAATTACCTGATGCGCAAGAAAGGGAGAACGCAGTAAGATCGTTTGCGCGTCGGGCTAAAATATAATCCTGTTAGTTCAAGTTTGAATCGACAAAAAATCGATAAAGGCCCCATCAAACCGAATTGATGGGGCCTTTTATTGCGATCAGTCACTGTATCAAACACGAAGATCGATTACAGCACTCGTGTCAGACCTGGAACCGCGATCGGATAGACACCGTCTGCGTTGGCTTTGACCGGAGGTTCTGCGTCCCACTTGTAGCTCTTGGGTGCCAAACTCAAGTTTGAGTTGATGGCGTCGTTCCAGGAGATTTCTTTGCCCGAGTAGGTGCACAGGCGACCGAGGATCGCGGTCATGGAACTATAAGCCCCATTGTCACCTTCGTTGTATTCCGTTCCCTTTCGGATGGCGGCAAACAGGTCGTCGTGTTCGACCTGGTATGGGTCTTTCTGCTTTTCGCTGAATTTCCAGTCGATGCCAGGACCTTGAATGCTTCCCGCCGGGTTTGAATTCCCTTTGGTTCCATGCACAAATTCTGAGACACTATCCCAACAACCGCGAATATGGCGGCATTGGCTATACATGCGACTGCCATCGCCATATTCGTACTCGACATAATGATGGTCGAAGATTTCTCCGTATTTCTTGTCGATACGAACTTGTCGGCCACCCATGCCGTTTGCTTTGACCGGGTAAGCTGCTTCCTTGTCTTTGCCACCCTTGATCCAGTTGATCACGTCAAGGTTATGAATGTGCTGTTCGCAGATGTGGTCGCCGCTCAACCAGTTGTAGTAGTACCAGTTCAGAACCTGGTATTCCATTTCGGTCTTGCATTGTTCGCGGGTTTTACGAGGATCCCACACACCGCCGCCATTCCAATAGGCTCGCATGGCGATGACATCACCGATCGCGCCATCTTTGATCCGCTTGATCGTTTCGAGGTAGCCGGCTTGATGGTGACGTTGCAGACCCACGCCGACTTTCAGCTTCTTTTCTTTGGCTATCTTATTCGCTTCGATCACTTGTCGAACGCCAGGAGCGTCAACCGCGACCGGCTTTTCCATGAAGACGTGCTTTCCTGCTTTGACTGCGTACTCAAAATGGATCGGGCGGAAGCCGGGTGGAGTGGCCAGGATCACAAGGTCGACGCCGCTATCGATCACTTTTTGATAGGCGTCCAAGCCGTCGAAGATATTCTCGGGCTTCACCTGAACGCGATCACCTTTTGAACCGAGTCCATTTTTGACGGCGTCAACAACGCCACGGGCATTTTCAGGAAATGCGTCACCCACTGCCGTGAGCTTGACGTTGCCATTCGTCGAAAGTGCCTGGCCTGCGGCACCTGTTCCGCGTCCGCCGCAACCGACCAGGCCAACCTTGACCGTATCGTCGCCGCTGGCGAACAGGCTACTGCTAAAGCCGGTCGGCACCACCAACGCTGCGCCAGCGCCGACTAAAGCCGACGTTTTCAAAAAGTCACGACGTGAAGCGCTGTCGTGGGGTTGATCGGATGAACTCATGCTCGACTCCTTGGCTGTTAGGTACACGGATAGAAATGGGCGTTGAACCAAGCCGATTCAACGCCCGGCAAAAAACGGAGCAGAAAAACTATTCAATCGTCACTCGTGGTTTGACCCCTTTCGGGACAACCGCATCCAACCTCAGATTCTTTCGTTCGTCGTCGCTTGGCGTTCTTAGTGGTCGAACGACACGAAACCCAACCCACAGTGCATCTGTCATGTACCATGCGCTTTTGGGGTTCTGAGGATCTTGCTGCTTCCAGTCTGGATCGGAAGCCAATCTCGTTGCACTACGGCATTCGACAGGTCCGCGGTCCCAGGCACCACCTCGTGCTACTCGAGGATATTCGTCATCGGCGAGGCAGAGTGGAAATTTGACCGCTTCGTTTTGTTTGAATTTGCCATAAAAATCGGGTTCATAACGGTCTTGGACCCACTCGGCGACATTTCCATGCATATCGTGCAATCCCCAGGGATTGGGTTTCTTCTTGCCGACTTTATGGTATTTGGGCTTTCCGTTCTCAGTACTATTCCCTTCGAACCATGCGTATTCACCCAATTTAGTTGCATCGTCACCAAAGTGGTACCTGGTTGTCGTTCCGGCCCGACAGGCATATTCCCATTCGGCTTCCGTCGGCAGCCGATGATATCGGCCGGTTTTTGCAGTGAGCCATTCGCAATAAGTCTTGGCGGCGTGTTGAGTCATACAGATTGCAGGGAATCCGCCATCCTTTCCCATCTCGAAGGACATGTCGGTGTAGGGGTTCGTGGGTTTCGTAACCGCATCGGCCGCCTTTTCCAGTGGACCGATTTCCGCAGCACCGAAATCTCGCAATGCTCGTTCCAAGCGGATCGACCAGAGTTCGAATTCATCCCAGGTCACTTCTGTCTGGCCCATCCAGAACGGTTCAAGTTTGACTTTGTGTTGAGGCCCTTCGTCTTCGTTCCGATCTGATTCCGTAGCGGGGCTTCCCATGAGGAATTCACCTCCGGGAATCGGAACCATTTTGAATGAGATTTCCGTATTGCGGATCTTTTGAGAGTACGGTTTCATGTCTGCTTCGGTCTTGGCGTTGCCAGCGTCATCTTGAGCCACCGACAACGTCGAAAGACCCAAACAACAAATCAACGAGAAAACGAAATTTGCAGCGCGACGTGAAACATTTAAGTGACAGCAGGTGAATGGCATGGCAACTCGAAGATGGAAACTGTTGGGGACCCTGGTCGTTGGCCTGATCTGGATGTCAAGTTGGGCGCTCGCTCAGTCGCAGGAGCGCTTCACATTTGCCGAACCACATCTCGGAACGATTGTTGAAATCACACTATACGCTTCCGAAGATACCGTCGCAAATGATGCAGCCAAAGCCGCATTCAGGCGAGTGAAAGAACTCGATCAAATTTTCAGTGATTACAAAACTGACAGCGAAACAATGAGGCTTTGCGAGAGTGCCGGGTCAGGTCGAGCCGTCAAAGTCAGTCCTGAACTCTTTCACGTCATTCGAAAATCGATTGAGATTTCCGAGAAATCAGAAGGAGCGTTCGATGTCACCGTCGGGCCATTGGTGCAGCTATGGCGTCGTGCTCGAAAACTGAAAATTCTCCCGAATAATGACGAGCTCTCCGCTGCAAAGGAACTGGTTGGCTGGAAGCTTGTTACCCTGGATGTGGCCACTCAATCAGTCGAATTGAAGCGACAGGGAATGCGGCTCGATTTTGGCGGGATTGCCAAGGGGTTTATCGCACAGAACGTCAGTCAGCTACTTCGCGAAAAAGGGCATCAACAAACGTTAGTTGCGGTGGCAGGTGATATTGTCGCTGGCGATGCTCCGCCCAATACTTCGGGTTGGAAGGTCGGCGTTGCACCACTTGATCGGCCTAATGGTACAGTCAGCCGCCTGTTGCTGCTGAAGAATTGCGCGATTTCCACGTCGGGGGATGCATTTCAGTTTGCCGAAATCAACGGAGTCCGATATTCGCACATCGTCAACCCTCATATCGGACTCGGCCTGACCGTGCGAAGCAGCGTTACGGTTCTTGCTGACGATGGAACAACTGCCGATGCGCTGGCAACGGCAATTTGTGTTCTGGGACCTCAAAAAGGACTTAATCTAATTGAAGGCCACGGCCGCGTCGAAGCATTAATCGTCCTGGCAACCGAGGAGGGGCCTCGCGTCATTGAATCAAAGTCGTTTCAGTCTTACGAAACGAAATAGGTTTTGACGCGTCTATTCCCACTCGATCGTGCTCGGGGGTTTTGAGCTGATATCGTAGACGACCCGGTTGACTCCACGAACTTCATTGATGATCCGTGTTGAAATCCGTTGCAAGACATCGTGCGGCATTGGGAACCAGTCAGCCGTCATGAAGTCATCTGTTGAAACCGCTCGAACAGCAACGACTTCTTCATACGTTCGACCGTCTCCCATGACCCCGACGGTGTGTACCGGCAGCAGTACGGCAAACGCCTGTTGAATTGTGCGATAAAGTCCTGCGAGACGTAATTCTTCCATCACGATTGCGTCAGCTTCGCGCAGCTTGGCGAGTCTTGGCGCACTCAGTTCACCAAGACATCGCACACCCAGGCCTGGTCCGGGAAACGGATGCCGCCAGACAAGTTCGTCCGTTAATCCGAGTTCGAGTCCCATGCGACGGACCTCGTCCTTGAACAAGTCGCGCAAAGGTTCGATCAGCTCAAACCCCAGTTGCTCTGGCAAGCCGCCTACGTTGTGGTGCGCCTTGATTGTCGCAGCAGGGCCATC
>JBAXBD010000172.1:0-9990 GCA_037142165.1 Schlesneria sp.
GAAGCTCGATCAAGCCGTCGCTGAATTGAACCAGGGAGTGTCGTTCGACAAGGTTGCGAAGACATATTCCGATGGGCCAACCGCCAAGGAAGGCGGTGTTTGGGATTGGATGGAAGCAGGCAATCTTGCTGATACCAAGCTTGAACAGAAGTTGTTCACCATGCCGGTCAATAAATTGAGCGAAGTCCACGAAGGTAAAGAGTCACTCTGTGTGGTTCGTGTGATCGATCGAAACGAAGCCGGTCGCCAACCGTTTAAAGACGTCCAGGAAGAAATTCGGGCGATCCTGACCGAAGAACAGAACAAGAACCGACCCAAGAAACTCCTGAAAGACCTCTTCTCAAAAGCCGTCATCGAAACCCAGTACTCTCTCCCCCAATTCGTCCCCGAATGATTTTTAACGCGCGATGATGCGTTAGTGCGTGGATTGTCGATTTCGCGTTGTTTCAGGGCTTTGTCGCGTCGGCTTCTGGCCGGTGAAAGAATGCGGGTTCGCACGGGCTGAAGCCCATGCTACGAGTTCCTGCAACATTAGGTCGCTGGTTTCGTCAGACGATTCGTCTTGCAGAAACTGCCGATTCCGGGCAAACTCCGCGCGTTTCACGGAATGAGGGGAACGAATTTCAGCCAGGAGGGCGGAGTGATGAGCAATCGATGGATGGCATTCTTGCTGTTTGGGCTCGGCATGGCAGCAGGGCCAGTGGCGTTTCATCTGGGTGATTCATTGCTGAAGCCCGCAGAAGCCGAAGATGCACCCTTACTTGTGACCGAAAGTCCATTGATTAAGGGCGATACTAGCGTTAAACCAGTCAATTCGACCCCATCGCAAACAACCAATTGGGATGGTTACACGTTGTCGTTTGACCGAAACGGCGGAGCAACCATTCAGGCACGTTTAATTCACAAAGGCGACAGTTCTGTTTCTGATGGTAAGTTTAATTTCACCGAATCGGTGAAAATTCTCGATGGCGCATTTAACTTTAACGTGATTCCACCAACCCGGAATACGCCGGGTATTTTTAATGCGGCTGGAATCAGTCCCATCGTCGCGAATGTTCTCGTTTCCGACGTGCTTCCGTGTTACCAGATACGATGCTGCCAAGTAGTCGGTGATGGAGTCGACCGCAGCTCGATCCCTACCTTGGGGGGGAGTGTCGGTTGCGATCATGCTCCCCAGGCAGATGTCGCGACGAATCTTGTCGATGTTTCTGATGCAAACACGACCTTTGGAACAATCTCAATTAGTGGTGGAACCGGCTTTGGAATTGTTCTGACGGCCAACACAATTCAGAACGCTGAAGCACAGCCTGAAAAAGAGGTGCAATGTGTACCCGATTTAACTGCGAAATACCTCGAACTATCTCTGGAATTGGCCAGGCGGAAACTGCAGCGGCTAAGCTTTCTTGAATTGACGGAGCGGATCGAAGAGCTCAAGCAAGAAATCGCGAACGATGAGGCGATGTCCAGATTGGTCGAAGCTCGAAAGCATTTGAAGGATCTGATGGACAAGCATCCGGATAGCCCCGCAGCTCAAAGCGCGAAGAGGATGCTGGACGCTGAACAATCGAAACCAGAGCCTACCGAGTTTCAGTTGACACCCGTCGATTCACTGCAACCTACATCATATTAATTGTTGCGATGGGGTTCGTGAAATGGCGATAGTCTCTCAACTTCTATTTTGGGTCGGCATTCTGTGTGTTGCCGTGCTCTTCTACCCGTCGACGTGGCACGAAGAAATTCCAAATGGCCGCAAGGATCGACTCACCTTTGGACTGCCTGCCAGCCCCTGGTATAAGAAGAAAGTGACTGTCACAGAGCAGGGAGTTGCACCCCGCGGCGTGCAAATGGTTCACGAAGTCCATGATATCAACACCAATGTTTATTCATGGTCCGCGATGTTTCCCGTGCTTGGTATTCTGCTGATTGTGGCGGGCAGATATTTCAAGCAACTAAAACTGCAATAAAAACGGAGCCGAGGGTATGATCCCTTGGCTCCGTTCGTTGAAATGCTTTTTCACAACAATTCGCACGAGCGGGAGTGTTGTCCCCGGCTCGTATGATTGATAGGTCGTTGTCGAAACTACTTCTTTTCCTTTGGAAATGGCAGAATGATCAAGGCGTTTTCTGGCAGCGAAACATCTGCCGGCTTGTCGTTGATCTTATACTGCACTTTCAGTTGTTTCGCCGCATTGGGAGCAGGATCTCCGCCGAAGGCTTCATTGTAACTGGCGGTCGACAACGTAATGAGCGGCGTATCCGTCGCCTGTTTCTTAAGGATCTCTGTGACATCCTTCTGAGAAGCACCCGAGCCGTATTCTGCTTTGATGATTTCCAGCTTTACTTTATTTAATTCAATACTGCCAAGAAGTTCTCTGGCTTCGGGTGACTTATCGGCAATCTTCTGCGCGATGGCCAAGGCTGCTGCGGCTGCATCTTCTTTCAATTCGGGGTTTTGATAAGCTTTTACGGCCAACTTGAGCGTTTCAAGGTTTGGATAGCGCTTCAGGACTTCGACAACCAGCTTCTTTTCTGGAATCCGCTGTGCGGCCTCGGTTGCCAGCTTGCACATTTCAATTCGCTCCGGCTCGGACATCGTGAATTGTCTTGCGACTTTGATGTACCCTCGCATGGCTCGAATCTGGAACTTCTCGGCAGGAGCGTTTTTCGCCAGATCCAGCAATACGGGTGCCGCATCGATCGTCATCCAATCGCCGAGTAATTCACTGGCAACATCCTGCAATTGCGGGTCATTGTTCTTTGCCGCTGCACCGATCGTTTGCAGTGCTTTTGTCCCGCTAACCGCTCCAAGGATTTTCAACAGGGCAATCTTCGTGGGGACGGGTGCACGTTCCAAAGCGGCCGCTAATTCCGTGGAACAGGCGTCTCGGTCAGGCATACGAACGCAAGCGGTCTTGAGTGCTTGTTGTGCCAATGGAGCGTCGTCGGCGGTTTTTGGTGTCACAACTTGCTTGATCAGCACAGAGAGCTTATCAGCGGGAACCGTATTTCCGAGTGACGTCAGTGCAGCGCTGCGGATCGCCTTGTCGCTGTTATCGACCGCTTTTAGCAGTGTTGGCAGGGCGTCGATGCGACGGTTGCCGATCAATTCGATTAGCAGTACATAAAGTTTTGGATCGGGTTTGGCGAGTCTGGCTACGATCTCTTTGTCGATGCTTTCACCAGCTAGTTCGGCCAACGCCTTTTTCGCAGTCTGGGAAATTGCGGGGTCGGTTTCGATACCCGATTCCAGCAGTGTCGACAGGCAGGTCGTATTGCCGACCCTTCCGAGCGCTTCGAGTGCCGAGGTCCGAACTTGTTTTGGCCCAGCTTTTGCAGATTTCAGAATTGCCGGCAGAACAACAGTGTTTGGTCGATCAGCCATGGCGGTCACGATCAGCGCCGCACGGTCAGGTGCCTCAATTGTGGCGCGAGCCAATTCCGTGGCCAAGGCCTCGTCGATATCACTGCCTGGAAACTCACGCGCCGTACTGAGAGCGATGTTGAACAGGCCTTTATTCGGTGACTTGAATTGTTCGAGCAGCAGAGGAATTCCATTCTTCTTCCGGGCAAGAATCGCACCGCGTGTCGCTTCGAGGATTCGTTGTTCGGGGACATCGGCCTTGCGAACGAAGTCGTAAAGTGCGATGGATTCGGTTTCCAGGCCATCTGCCTGAAAACGTTCGGCACACAGCACACATCCTTCAGCGACGGCAGAACGCACCTTAGCGGGTGAGGCTGCGAGCACCGTTTGAAGTGACTTGGCAGCAGCAGGTGACCCGATTCGTCCGAGTGCTACTGCGGCTGCCGAAGCGACTTCGGGGTCCGTGTCTTGCAATCGAGAAACTAAAAGATCAACAGCACTGGTATCTCGTCGGACACCAATCGAATTGATTGTTCCAACGAGCAGGAGTCCCTGCAGGTTACCGACGGCAGTCCGCAATGCTTCGTCCGCTTCCGAACCTGGAATGGCTTCGAGTGCGATCCGCGACCAGGACGAGAGCTGTTCGTTGCTCAGCAACTTGGCCAATTCAGGAACGGCTTTACCCGAACCGTAGATTGCCAGATTCTTGCAGGCAATCGCTTTTTCGGATGCTGGTGCCTCAGACGTCAGAATCGAGATCAGTTCCGCCTCTTTTTCCGGTGACGTGGCAGGACCGTCTGCTCGAACCGAGGTAACTTGTGAGAAGAGGACTAATGCCAAAGGGACCAGGGCAGATGTGATTCGTCGAGTGAGATTCATTGTGTCTATCCAGATGTCTGAGATGTCAGTGATTGAGATTTTCCATTTTAAGCCTGCTCCACGTAGCCCGCGCCAGTGGTTAACGGCCCTTTGTACGATAACGTCGGCAAACGATGGATTTTGTAAACGAAAGATTTTCCGCTGTAAGTTTTCAAGGTTAGTCGCCGATCGACGTGTCACGACTGTCAGTGGTCGTGCGGTGATGTCGGGAAGCAGTAAAACCGGAAGAACCACTGCATCTCCTCAGTTTTGCTGCAGTGGCAATCTTCCGTTTGTAAACAGCTTCTCATCAAAACTTAGAGCCGCCATGGTTCGCGAAGTGCTTCTGAACGGAGGCGATTGGCTTGTTCATCATTGATGAACTCATTGGTTTTGGGATCGAGTTTGACCTGTCGTCCCAAGTGCAGCGCGATGTTAGCGGCCTGGCAGGCGATGTGTGCGTTGCAAGCTGCTTCGGCGTTACCCTTCGGTTGGCTGCGTGACTTCACACAGTCGAGGAAGTCGCGAACGTGGAACGTCGCTGGATATTCGGCGATTTCGGCCACAGTTCGTCCGGCGAGTAGTGTCGGAGAACTGAGGACGAGTTTCCCGCTGTCGCCTGTTTCCACCCAGCCCGTTTCTCCCTCGAATCGAACAGGGCATGAGCCGAGTGGAATCCAGCCAGTCTCGCGGAAGATCAGTTCGACGCCATCGGCATAGCGGGCAACCAGCTGCCCATCCTTCGGTGGGTCGTATTCGATCGGTGCAGGCACGTCGTTCACTGCCCATTGGCAGAGGTCAACGCAATGTGAACCCCATTCGAGAACCCCTCCGCCGACGAGTCCACCACCTTTTTCAAAATTGAATCCGTCAAGCAGTTTGGCATTAAATGGCCGCCAGGCTGCGGGGCCGAGATACATATTCCAGTCGACGACTTCCGCGTTTGGTTCGGTTTCCGGAATCAACCAACCGCTCATCATCGCTTGCATTCCTGCCGGATGAGCATAGACCTTCTTGAGTTTTCCAAGCTTGCCGGTACGCGCCAGTTCGCAGGCAAAGGCAAAGTGCGGCAGGTTTCGACGTTGGGTTCCAGCCTGGAAGACACGGCCTGTTCGGCGAATCGTATCCTTCAGGATGACGCTTTGAGCGATGTTCTTCGTGCAAGGCTTTTCGCAATACATGTCCTTGCCGGCCTTGGCTGCCTGCATTGCAGCAGTACAGTGCCAATTCGGTCCTGTGGCGATGAGTACAGCATCAATATCTTTGCGGTCGAGTAGTTCGCGGAAGTCGCGATAAGTGGCACAGTTTTCATTTTTGTTGTGATCATCAGCTCGCTTTTTGATCGCAATTCGTTGCTTTTCTTTGATGTCACAAACCGCGACGAACTGAACGTCTTTTTGCTCGAGGAAGCAGCCAAGGTCATAAGTTCCCCGGTTGCCGATACCGATCCCGCCGACGACGACTCGCTCGCTTGGTGGAACGGCACCGTCCAGGCCCAACGCTGAACTCGGGATAATCATCGGCGCGGCAAAAACAGCACTGGCCGAAAGGGAGGTCTTCAAAAACTGACGCCGATGAAGGTGCGTAACGTTTTTCGACATGACTGCTCTCCTGACTGTGGTTGATAGGATGACTGCCGAGGCTGAAGCCAAGTAAGTCGGGGATCTACGGAATTCCGAACAGCATACCTTTGAGATACTGTCAATTGCTACCCATAAGGCTTCATTGTTTCGTACAAATCAGGTTCAATAGCCGAGATCCGTCAGCTCGATTCCCGAAAAATAATGCCGAATGATCTCAGCGCTGGTGCGACCCGCTTCGGCCTGGCCCTTGGCTCCCCATTGACAGAAGCCAACTCCGTGACCGTGACCGCGTCCGTCAAATACGACCCGATCCTTTTCCAGTTTGATCTGAAAATGAGGGCTGTGCAGCGTACCTGACGGCATTCGATCACGAAGTTCGATTCCGCTCACAGACGGGCGTTCTTTGCCTGTATCGAGCTCAAACTGGGAAATCACACCAGTTCCTGGAGTGGAGGTTTGCCGGACAGAGCGAATCGCAAGGGCTTTTTTTCCGCTGCTATTAGGATTGGCTGCTCGTTGTTGAAATACATCTCGAGACAATTCCGTCGTCCAGCGATAGTGTGGCGACTCGCGGCAAAACTCGCAGGGAACAGATTTCAGAGCGTCGGTTGCGTCTTTGAAGACCTCGTGGCCATTGATCGTTCGTCCGCCGCAGACGGCGGAGTAATAGGTGCAGAATAACTCGTTTCGCAGAGTGCAAATGACGCCGCGAGTTTCCTTTACTACTCGGCGACTGCTTTCACTCTCTCCCGCCAACCGGCGCCCCGAAGCATCGACGTATTCCACGCCGAGGTACTTTTGGCTTCGCTGCGAAGCGAACAGGTCAAACAACGAGTTCGGGTCAGCGTGCCGAACTTGATACAAGGCATAGGTTCTCGCCACGATCGCCTGAGCCTTTCGGGCTGCATCGGGGAATTTCGTTGGCATCTCAGAATCGACAACGCTTGCAAGGTATTCTTCGATGGGCAACACGTTGACGACCGAGATCAGTCCATCTGGGCGACGAAACAACCTTATGCGTCCACGGTAAAGGTGATTATCCACGCGAATCGAAGGTGATTGATCGGGTTGAATTTCGATCTGTTTCGTGGCGTACTGTTGTGACCCCAGTTTGAGTCCTTTCGACGTGGATGTCACGACGATTCGACTGAGCCCGGTTTCCTTCGCAAGCTCTCCCTGGGTGTCGAGTGAAATCATCCGATATCGTCCGCGAACTTCAAGCTGAAGCGAGTTGACGCCACCCGATGTGACATTGACGCGAATGATTGGCTCGGTCGCTTTCTTGCCTTGGCGAGCCGTCTTAGGTGGAATGGCAGGGTGATTAATGCGGGGCTTGGCGAATGTCTGCAGTGGCGGTGGCGCCTGATGAATCACGGGCGCTGTTTGTACGGCCCCGACGGCTATCAAGAGCGCAAGGACCGGCAGCGCAACGATCCATACCCCGTTGGGCTTGGGCGAAGGAGTTTGTTCTGCACTGGAGGAAAGCAAACAAGGCTGCGCAGCAGGTCTGCTGTCAGCCTCGTTTGGTGAGCTATTCACGCTGCGGTCTCCGACACGCGTGTGATACGGCATGGACGACCATGTCCATGATTCATTTCATCAGTCGTTACGCAGTTTCAGGCCAATTTCACCCAATTGCTGTCGAATTTCGTTGAGCGATGTCACGCCGAAGTTCTTGGTCGCCAGCAATTCGTCAGGGGTCCGCTGAACCAATTCAGAGAGACTGGTTATCCCAAGACGGGCCATACATTTTCGTGCACGCACAGACAAATTCAAATCGGAGACCGAACGAGCCAGCATCGCCTGTTCCTGAGGGGACAGATCGGTTGGCAGGATCGCATAAGTACCTGCAACGCCGGTTGCTGCGGTTGACCCTTGCCATGCCCCCGCTTCTTTCGGTTTGGCTGGTGCAAGGTTCTGGCCGATCCTGAGGCCATGAGCCTGCATCAATTCGCGAATTTCGACCAGCGAAGTCTCGCCGAAATTCTTCCCTTGAAGCAAATCTGGTTCAGTAATTTTTGTCAAATCGCCCAACGTCTGAATATCCATGCTGGCGAGGCAGTTCCGGCTACGAACGGAAAGCTCGAAGTCAGTGACTGGCCGACTGAGCAGTTGCTCGAGTCGAGCTTCGTTCTTGGCCATATCATCGTCGTAATACATCTCGTTCGTCGCTTCGATATCCTTCATGTACATCAAAGCGCGGGCGTGATTCTGGTCATGTTGAAGCACTCGTCGGAAGCAGAATGCCGCTGCCGAGTAATTTCCTTTGTCTTCGTAGAGCAACCCCAGGTTCAGAAGTCCCCCAATGTAGAATGGAGCCTTGCTGAGACCTTGTTCATAGAGCCGGATCGCTTCGTTGTCGTTGCCGTAAAGGGCATTCTCACCTGCCAGACGAAACAGCGCCTGTGAGTGGTGTGGGTCCATATCGACAGCACGTTCGAAGTACTCAATCGCTCCATACGTATCGCCACGATCAGCGAGAATGCATCCCATCTGATACGAATAATCGGCACGACGGGCACCTTCCATGCCAGCCTGCTTGAGCGTCGTTTCCGCTTCATCCAGCCGTCCTTGAAGTCGGATTGCACCCGCTTTTTTCATGGTGCATTCAACAGGATCGTACCCTGCCTTTGCAGCGGCAGCGAACTTCGCTTCCGCTTCGTCGTATTTTTCCAACGACATGCAGACCAAGCCGTGAACGTAGTACGCAACTCCGTCGCCGCTCGCACCTGACAGAAGACGTTCTGCAAGTGTATGTTGCGCGAGCAAGTATGCGCCAATCCCTGCGCGAACCGATTGGCTCGATGCACCGCCATTTTCGACGTCTCGCAGCAGAGCTTCGATCTCTTGCCGGGTCGTTGCGACCTGGTCCGACGCGACCGCACGTCTTAACTGGCTGAACTCGTCAGCCGTCATGTGTCCCTTGGATTGCAGAATACCACGAATATTAACTGGTTCAGCCGTCTTGATCACAGTCAGTTCAGCCCTTTCTTGAGGGTACTGGCAGCACCACAAAAACTTGCGAGGGATTTCAGCCTGGTTACAACTTGCTGATCGATCCAATCTGGTCGCCAGACAATTTTTCGAACACCGATTGCCAGCGGTGAAATGTCAAAGTCGGGTCAAATTATGAACTCGACCCAGATTGAACTTGCCCTTAATAACGAATCGTGCATTATATCGATAGAGTTTGGTTCTGCAACGCCATCGGTTTTCACGAGATGTGAACTATGCGACTTCTGCGAATCTGCCTGATATTTGCGGTCGTTTCCACCGGAGATACTGGCTTTGCCGACGAGCCGGTTTCGGCTGACGCCTGCGTGCCAGAACATTTGCGCGGCCCGATTTCGGAACTTGATCATCCCGATTTCGAACGGCGCGAAGCGGCGGTCAAACAATTATCGTCCCTGGGGAAGGGTGCGATCCCCGCGTTAATGGTCGCTGCTGAGGACGGGTCACCTGAAGCATCGGCCCGGGCATTCGAAGTTTTACAGCAACTTTATCGCGGCGACGATGAAACGACATTTGAATTGGTCGAACTCGTGTTTCGGCGTCTCAAGGGGTGTGAACATCTTGGAGTCGCATCCAGGGCAGAGAGAGCTTTCGACAGCGGGGCGGAAAACCGCCAGAAGCGCGCAATCGCCCGGCTTGAACGACTGGGCGGAATCATCCATTTTACTGATCAGGCAGCAGATCGCCAGATTCTTGGACGGCCGACCGTCGATTATGTAATGCTTGGGCGTGACTGGATCGGCGAGGAAGCCGATTTGCGCTTACTTGGAAGGATCGAAGATCTCCGACTTTCGATGACCCAACTGTACATTATCCGCGGTATCGACGTTTCTGAAAGGACCTTGTTTGATCTCACGATGGAATTGCCGTTCTTGAAAATCGAACGACGCGGGCCGGCTCGGCTGGGAATTCGCGGCAGGACGAGCGATGATGGCTGTGTTATTCACGCAATTGATCCAGGTTCTGCTGCGGAAGAGGCAGGGATGAAAATCCGAGACGAAGTCATCGAAATCGATGGACTTCCTGTCGATTCCTTTGAAAAACTGATCGAAATCATCGGCGAGAAGGAACCGGGAGAGAAGGTCCCGATCGTCTTTCGGCGCGGTGAAGAAACGCACAAGGTCACTGCAAAGCTGACGGCATGGGCCAAACCCGCTGCAGCCAACGTTCCTCCTC
>JBAXBD010000173.1:0-9972 GCA_037142165.1 Schlesneria sp.
ATGTCTTATGAGAAGGGGAGAGAAACACCAGGAACTACTGATCCGTCACGAAGCAACGCATGAATTAGTTTTGACACCCAAAAGACCCTCAACGGCATTCCCGTTGTTCGAAGTTTTCTTTTCCAAGACCCGGTTATGGAAAGAACAAAATGCCAAAACAAATTTCTGATTCGAGGAAAGCGGCTTATTACATTGGAGGAGCGATCATTCTGGCGGGAATGCTTCTCTTTCTGTCGGTGTTTGTGAGTCCTTTTATGCCATTGTTTTCTCTCACAAATGAAGACGATATCGTTTTTTCGTTTGCGGGTCGCGCGATTGGCGGTTTTATCCTGATGGGTATCGGTGATTTCCTCCAAACAATCGGTCAACGGGGTCTCGCAGGTGCGGGCGTGATTCTCGATCCTGAACAATCCCGGGAAGATCTGCAACCGTATCGTCGGATGGCTGGAGGAATCATCAATGACGCATTGCGTGAGACGGATTTGAGTCTGGGAGCCGAGCCGAAGACCGTTGTCAAAATTAAGTGCCGGGATTGTGATGCCCTCAATGACGAAAATGCCAGATTTTGTCAGCAATGCGGGCACCAGATCTGATTTGTGACGATTGAAACTGGTCTTACCCCTTGGCTTTTCGAAATTCACACTCATCAGCGCACACGGTACACTCGAACGGCGAGCGATTCAGCAAAAGTGAGCGGATTGCGATGTTGCATTTACTGAAGGCCATTTGATGCTGACAGATACTCATCCCGAAGCCGAAGCTGTCCAGCATGAACTACTTCGACGGATGTCAGCGTCGCAAAAGCTTTCGCTCGTCGATTCGCTGACAGCCACTGTTGTATCGCTCTGCAAACAAGGGATTCGTGACCGCCACCCGGAATACACTGAACGAGACGTGGACGTTCATTTTGTCGAAATGAATTATGGGAAAGATCTGGCCGTTGGGTTTCGAAAACGACTTGAGCGAGATGATCAATGATCTGCTCCGAGTTGCTTACAGCGATTCGCCCCATTCTGGCGGAATTTGATCGGCTGAGTATTGCTTACTACGTCGGCGGCTCGGTGGCGAGTTCACTTTACGGACAACCTCGCTCGACTCTTGATATTGATCTCTGTGCGGACATCACGGAATCTGTTGTGGACGACATGGTTTCTCATTGGGAACACGATTTCTACGTCAGCGAATCCGCCATGCGCGACGCAATCCAGCGAGGCAGTTGTTTTAATCTGATCCATCTCGGTACCTCAATGAAGGTTGACGTGTTCGTTTGCGCAACCGATCCATTTAACAAATCCGTACTTCAGCGTCGGCAGTCGCGAACCGTCAGGTCCGCAGACGAGGATCTGACGGTCTGGTTCGCCTCGCCGGAAGATCTGATACTTCACAAGCTCGCATGGTATCGAAAAGGGGGAGAAATTTCAGAAAGGCAATGGCGCGATATTACTGGAGTCCTCACCCAGCAAAAGGATTGTTTAGAAATAAACTACATCAATGATTGGGCTGACCGGCTTAAAGTTCGAGACTTATGGAATCGAGTTCTCGGTGAATCCGAGACTTTGCGAATTTAACGACGCTTCTATGCAAAATTCCGAACTTTTCAGACGCGGAATAGGCGGATCTGAATTGTGAAGATTGGAAGAGTGATTCTCTCGCTGTCTTGATGGAGAACCCCATCGTCGGTAGAGTGATGAGTCCAACTCCACTGAAACTCTATCATTCTCTCGGGCTAATCCTTTATGAAGTTTTCTATCAAGGAAGACAAGGGACAGGTCGTGCAGGTCGCAATCAATGGTTGTTTAGTGCAATCTGATATCGCGCCTCCGCTGGACCCTTTTCGGGCGATTTTGGGGCCAAATGCCTATCAGAAAGTAGTTCTGCTGGACATGCAGGAATCGAATTACCTTGATTCGATGTGCATTGGCTGGCTTGTCGCTTCGCACAAGCGTTTTCGAGAACAGGGTGGAAAGCTGGTAATTCATTCCTTGCAACCCGTAGCCTCGAATGTGATTTCACTGCTGAAGCTGAATAATATTTTCCAAATTGCGGCCGATACGACAACCGCCTTGCAACTTGCCCAAGGACAAGGAGAGGTGGTTTAAATGGGGTATGATGGCCGCTTCACCGGTGATTTTTTTACAGATATGGCTCCTGGTCAGGTGCTGTCTGCCATTATTGAGCGGGCGGCTGACCTGCATGTGAGTGACCTTTTCCTCTTAGCGGAAGAAACAGGTCTTCGCGTCGCTTTTCGGCGAATGGGCGGGATCGAAACTGTGGCGGCGCTTCCGCTGGAAACCGGGCGCTCTGTCGTCACGTTGCTGAAGGCGGAAGCGGGCATCGACCTGGGTGACCGTCGCAGGCCGCATGAAGGACGTCGTATTCAGACCGTTGGTGATCGTGTCATCGATCTGCGCATCAACATCATTCCGACGCTGTACGGTGAAGACGTAACCGCCCGGCTGCTTGACCGGAAATTTGGTCTTCGAACGTTGGAACAAATCGGTTTGACTCGGATTGAGTTAAACAAAATGCAGGCGATGTTAAACAATCCCAGTGGTTTGATTCTGGTGACCGGGCCGACCGGGACCGGGAAGACAACGACGCTTTACGCCGCCGTTCAGTACTTGAATGACGGTACTCGGAAAATAAACACGCTGGAAGATCCGGTCGAATATGCCGTCCCGGGGTTGCGCCAATCTCAGGCGAACACCAAGGTCGGACTCGATTTTCCTGAACTTCTGCGCAATGTTCTGAGACAATCGGCCGACGTGATTATGATCGGTGAGATTCGCGACGAAGAGACCGCTGCGACGGCAGTGCGTGCGGCGAACAGCGGGACAGTTGTTCTTTCAACATTACATTCACCCGTTGCCGCCGGTGCCGTTCAAAGCATGGCTGCTTTGGGTGTCAATCGTTATTTCCTCTCAAACTGCCTGCTCGGAGTTGTCGCACAACGATTGGTGAGGACTTTGTGTCCAAAATGCCGTGTCGCTTATGACATCAGTGAATCACCCGATACTTTTAGCGATATTCAATCATTCCTTGAGCCGGGGTTCGGAACATACATTTTCGGGCCAGGATCATGCGAAGCCTGCTTGCAGCAGGGTTATTCGGGACGAACGGCGATTGTCGAGCTGATGGTATTCAACAAGGCTCTCAAGCAACTGGTTGCCAAAGGCTGCAGCAGCGAAGAATTGCAGACGTTCGCCGTTCAACAGGGAATGCTTGAGTTCCGCCGGTCAGCCATGGTCAAAGTCGCGATGGGCGTGACAAGCACTGAAGAAATACTTCGGGAATTGCCTACGGATCAGTTGGGTCTAGACCTGTAAATGATCAATGACTCGCGAAAACAACGGGAGGGCGATACTCCCACTGAGATGCGCCCTCCTAAGTCATTCATTCTGCGTCGAAGCGACGTCGATCAACTGTCAAAGAATCTCGAGCGTGGGCATTTTTGGCGCAATCAGCAGCTGCTTGGCCACCTGCATGGCGACCTGCTCACAGATATTGATCAGCGGTGCCCGGGAAGGATTTTCTTCGGAGAAGAGAGTTGCGATTCGCCCAGCATCACCTCGCATGCGGATACCGACCTCAATCGGCAATTCACCGAGGAATGGGATACCAAGCTCTTCGGCTTTTGACTTGGCGCCGCCTCGTCCGAAAATCTCGCCCGTCATGTTTTCCACGATGCCGAGCAATGGGATCTTGACCTGATTGAACATGCTGATGGCCTTGATGGCGTCGAGCAAGGCGACCTGCTGTGGCGTGCACACGACGACGGCACCAGCCAGTCCGAGTAGTTGAGACAACGTCAATGAAATATCGCCCGTTCCGGGAGGCAGGTCGATAATCAGGTAATCCAGTTCACCCCAATCGGTGTCTTTCAAAAATTGGGTGATCGCTCGATGGAGCAGTGGTCCGCGCCAGATGACCGCCTGGTCGGGCTTCAGGAAATAACCCATCGAGATCACTTTAATGCCATCAACCATGGCAGGTTGGATTCGCTCGATTTCTTCGCCCGATTCCGTGGTCACTTTCATCGCGGTGGGGCGATCGATCGAACCAACCATGTGCGGAATGCTCGGTCCGTAGACGTCGGCATCCATCAATCCGACTTTGGAACCGAGTGTCTTGAGGCCGTAAGCCAGAGATGCTGCCACGGTGCTTTTTCCGACGCCCCCTTTGCCGCTTCCCACGGCGATCACATTCTTGGCTCGCAGTCCGATCGCACCGCCCGACATGTTACCTCGGACAACCGCACTGAATTCGACATCAACCGTACCAAGGTCTGAATTTCCGTGTTGCGCAGCGGCCCGAATGGCTTCGGTGATTCGTTCGCGGCGCGGATACGCGTGAGTCGGAAGTTCGATTTTTACTTTGAGGGCGCTACCAGTCAGTTGCACCCCTTTCAACATGTCGAGTTCCTGCAAAGTCCGTCCGATTTCAGGATCTTTCACTGCTCGGATTCGTTGCAGTAACTCAGTTTCTGTCACCATTGCCATTTCTCTTTTCGTTGAAGTCCAAGCTTTGGCCTGGTTTTTTTCGGGAACTAAAAACTCATCGTTGATGTTTTACTGAGTTGTAGCAACGACTTTCATGACCGGCAACAACTCGCTCACGGCGTTCTTCGTGGTCAAGTTGGTTTTATGTTGAATTTCCATCCTATGAACAGTCGTTCCGATGGTCGGCTATTGGTTACCGCCATCAGGCTCTATAATTCATCAACGATCGCCTGATGGACGATCCGAGACGGATGTTTTTACCTGGTGCCGTCAGCAGCGCTCGTGCCGAGTCACCGCCATCTACTATTTCGAAGTTCCAAAGGAGTGATCGTGGAAGGCAAAAATCCCGATGCTGCGACGCTCGAATCGAGCAAGCATCTTTTTCATGAGACATCACATTCGCCATCACTGACCGACCTGGTTGGATATGAAAAATCAAAAGAGATCATCGATTTCTGTTTCATTTCCAATCCGTATTATCCGACGCCGGAAATGCTGGATCTGATTAAGGAAAACTTCGTAAATCTCCTTAAGTCCTATCCTTCCAGTAACCCGATTCTGGGTCAAAAGTATCTGGCGGAATTGTTCCAGTTAAAGCCCGAAAACTTGATTGTGGGGAACGGAGCCACCGAACTGATCGTCGCGATGAACGCGACGTTGATTGAAAGAATTGCAGTACCGGTCCCGACCTTTGGCGAATATATTGAAAAGCTAAGGCAACAGCGTGATGCCGAACTCTATTTTTTAAAGGCAGAAGACAATTACCGGCTGGATCTGGACGACTATATTGGTTGGGTACGGTCACGCGGACTCACCTCGTTACTGATCATCAATCCCGGAAATCCCACTGGACAGCTCCACTCTCTGGATTCCATGTTTGAGTTTCTCAAACGAGCCAAAGACATGGAACTGATCGTTGTCGATGAATCGTTCATTGATTTTGCCGGAGAGGCGGTCCCCAGTCTGCTTCCCGTGGCAAAACATTTTTCTAACCTGCTGCTGGTCCGCAGCATGAGCAAACATTGCGGAGTACCCGGGCTAAGACTGGGTTATTGTTACAGTGAAAACCTTTATGTGCTGAACCGCATGCGCCGGTTCATCCCGACCTGGAACGTCAATTCCTTTGCTCAGTATTTTCTTTCGTTACTGGCATCGACCGATGCGGCTTACCACGAGGGCCGGATACGTCTCATTAACGATGTTCGATGGCTTTACGATCGCCTGATTGAACTTAAGGGGATCTCAGTTTACCCGACGGGAGCGAATTTCATCCTGTTCAAGGTCAATGGTGGTATGACAGCTCTTGAACTTCAGACACGTCTTTTGAAAGAGCATCGAATGTACGTCCGCGACTGCTCAAACAAGATTGGAATGGACAAGTACCATATCCGAGTCGCATCGCAAGGACATGAAAAGGATAGCCAATTGGTGAAAGCCCTGAAGGAGTTGCTCGGATGAATCGCCCTTCCGTCGTCGTGGTGACTCGCAGGACTCTCCGCAAGGAAAAGTACATTGATTATGTCTCCGAAGCGCATCTCAGGCTCCTGATTCAATTGAAGCTTCTGCCAGTGATGGTTCCAGTCGTCGAAGGGACGCTCGCGTGCCTCCCAAATTATATGGCCAATATGAGCGGGCTGTTGATTGTCGAAGGGGAAGACGTCGAGCCAATCCATTATGAGGCGACCGCCGCCAATCATCGGTATGTCGAGCAAATCCATCCCCTCAAGGATGAAATCGAGATCCGGCTCATCCGCACTGCACTTCGAAAGAAACTGCCGATTTTCGGGATTTGCCGCGGTTCGCAATTATTGAACGTCGTTTGTGGAGGGACCCTGTTCGGTGACGTGCAGAAGGAAAAGAAATCACAGCTTAAGCACATCGATAACGACCATTACGATATCTATCGTCATGGCGTTGAGATCATTCCGAGTACCCCGCTACACAAGTGGTACGGTCGAACCGAATTGCCTGTGAACAGCTACCATCATCAGGGAGTGCGGGAATTGGCTCCCCGGTTCACTCCGATGGCTCGGGCAGACGACGGATTAATTGAGGGGTACTATGATTCAAAAAGCGATTTTGTCGTAGGTCTTCAGTTTCACCCGGAACGTATGCCGGAAGAACCTGACGGGAATTTACGCATCTGGAAAGCGTTTGCATCGGCTGTCCAACGCTGCCAGCCATAATGTTTAGCATCACATCACTCGGTTCACGACGTCGATTATCAGTCGAAAACTCGGGGTGCCACGGTTTTGGAGTACTTCGACAAGGTCGTGGCTCCAAGGTAAGGCCGCGTAACCGAAGAACGCGGTTTAACCGAAGACGTAAAACCGTGGCACCCTTGTCGCGGATTTCCGTACCCAAAACACGTTGTCGGCAGCTACCCAGCTTTCCCCTATGATTTAAGAACCTTCTCGCCACGCAAAAAATGACACGTTTTTAAACAAAAAACACCGCCGCCCGTTTGGGGCGGCGATGTTTTAAAGGTCATTGCCAACATCGCGATGTGAAATAGCCGCGATGAGAAGGCGCGCAGCCGATTTATTTCGGGGTCGGCACGGTCGCGATGGTCTCAAGGATTCGGCTGGCGATCTGGTATGGGTCCCCCTGTGAATTGGGTCGGCGATCTTCCAGATAGCCTTTCCATTCATTCTTCGGGAACGAGTTTGGAACACGGATCGAAGCCCCGCGATCGGCAACGCCCCAACTGAATTTATGAATCGACTGAGTTTCGTGAAGGCCGGTCAGGCGCAGGTGATTGTCTGGACCATAGACCGCAATGTGCTCGGCTTTGTTCTTATCAAATGCAGCCATCAGAGCATCGAAATAGGCCTTGCCGCCGACTTCGCGGAGATATTTCGTTGAGAAGTTTGTGTGCATACCGGAGCCGTTCCAGTCGGTCTGACCGAGCGGCTTGCAGTGGAAGTTGACGTCCACGCAGTATTTTTCGCAAAGTCGAGCGAGAATATATCGGGCGACCCACATTTCATCGGCGGCGCGTTTCGAGCCTTTCCCGAAGACTTGGAATTCCCACTGGCCTTTGGCGACTTCTGCGTTAATACCTTCGTGGTTGATGCCTGCAGCATGGCACAGGTCGAGATGTTCTTCCACAATCTTACGGGCGATGTCACCCATCTGGCTGTAGCCGACGCCACAGTAGTATCTTCCCTGGCCTTCCTTAGGAAAACCTTCTGCAGGAAAGCCGAGCGGCTGACCATCTTTGTAAAGGAAGTATTCTTGCTCAAAGCCAAACCACGTGTCGGGGTCGTCCAGGATGGTGGCGCGAGCGTTGGTTGGGTGAGGTGTCAGGTCAGCAAGGAGAACTTCGCAAAGGACGATCACACCGTTAGTACGGGACGCGTCGTGGAAGCTGGCAACGGGTTTCAGCACGCAATCCGAAGAGTGCCCCTCGGCCTGTTTCGTGGAACTTCCGTCAAAACCCCAGTTGGGAAGTTGTTCCAGCGTTGGCTCTTTATCAAATTCCTTGATGAGGGTCTTGCCTCGGATGTTGGGAACCGGTGTATAACCGTCGAGCCAAATGTATTCCAACTTAAACTTTGCCATCAATTTCTCCTCGTCCTTCGTTCTTAAGCAGTCCGCGACATAAGTTGTTCGGGATCAGAGACGCGAGAATAGCAAATCGTATTCCGAGTGCGGGTCTGGGGTTGTGGCGTAAATGCTGGAAATCATTCTGCCACAGCAGTTTCTGTTCTTCGGAAATCGAAATTGCGAGCGCAGCTAAACTACTGAGTGCCTAAAAAATAGGAATGAGTGCCCGAAAAATGGCGATTGGTGGTTTGTGTCAACAGCTTCTCGTCGTTGGCCTGCATTGTCCGTCTGGCACAATAAATCAGTTGAACGACGGTGGTGTTGACAAAAGTCTTTAATTCATTGGCATTTGTGTTGTTTGTGGCTCAGGGATTTTAATGGAGCACGAGCAAACCAGAATCTGAATCTACGAATGGCAGAGCAAGGCTAAACGACTGTCGACGTTTCCATCACCGAATGAAATGTAGAAATAACGGGCAGAAATGGAGTGCAGGCGACGCATATCGTTGTGTTCAAGGGAAAAGATTGTAAAAATTCGCTGAGCAGTAGAGCGTGGCCGGTAGGCCCGTTTCGCTGCTGACCTCTCAGATACGCTATTTCTCCGAATTGATATTTTGGTTTTAGCATTCTGAATGCGTGCGACGTTCGCACGGCAAAGGCCCTTTCGCGCTCACCCTTTGTTTCTCTTTTTGAAAGTACACCTTATGAGTGGTAGCACAGCTCGATTCCAGGCAATTCAGGCAGTCACGAATTACAAGCCGATTTCGGCGCCTCTCAATTTCGCTGAAACCCCAAGCAGCGAACTGTTCGGGACAAATGTCTTCAGCGTCAAGGTGATGAAAGATCGTTTGCCGAAAAGCGTCTTCAAGTCAGTCATGAAAACGATCGAGCTGGGTGAGCCGCTCGACACGACGGTGGCCGATACGGTCGCGGCGGCGATGAAAGATTGGGCAATTGAAAAGGGAGCGACGCACTACGCTCACATGTTTTATCCTCTGACAGGAATGAGTGCAGAAAAACACGATAGCTTTCTTACTCCGGATGGTACCGGTGGAGCGGTCAACGAGTTTAGTGGATCGGCGTTGACTCAGGGCGAGCCGGATGCCTCCAGCTTCCCTTCCGGTGGAATTCGAGCGACTTTTGAAGCTCGTGGTTATACCGCCTGGGATGTGACCAGCCCCGCATTTATTCTGGAAAATCCCAATGGAACGACGCTTGTCATTCCGACGGCATTTTTCTCGTGGACGGGCGAAGCCCTGGATAAGAAGACGCCACTCTTGCGATCGATGAAGGCGTTGAACACACAGGCGCAGCGCGTGCTGAAATTGTTCGGGCATAAGAATATTCCGCTCGTGACAGCATCGTGCGGCCCCGAGCAGGAATACTTCTTGATTGACCGGAACTTCTTTTTTGCTCGACCAGACCTGATCAGTGCCGGGCGAACACTCTTCGGTGCGAAGCCTCCGAAGGGCCAAGAGTTCTGCGACCAGTATTTCGGTGCGATTCCCGAACGAGTCCTCGCATTCATGCTGGAATGCGAACGTGATCTGTTCAAGCTTGGGGTACCCGTCAAGACGCGGCACAACGAAGTGGCACCAGGCCAGTACGAAGTCGCCCCCATCTATGAAAACGCCAACGTTGCGGCGGACCATCAGCAATTACTCATGCTGACACTGAAGAAAGTGGCGGCGAAGTACGGCATGGAGTGTCTGCTCCACGAAAAGCCGTTTGCCGGCGTCAATGGTTCGGGCAAACACTGTAACTGGTCGCTGGGGAATTCCGCTCAAGGGAACTTGCTCGATCCCGGCAAGACACCTCATGAAAACATGCAATTTCTGGTGTTCTGTGCCGCTGTGATCCGTTCTGTTCACAAGCACAGCAAGTTGCTGCGAGCCGTCGTCGCTCACGCAGGCAACGATCATCG
>JBAXBD010000174.1:0-9962 GCA_037142165.1 Schlesneria sp.
GTGCTTCCGCTTCGTTCGTAATCAGACCGTCGCTCCCTGGAACGAGATTCACCTGAGCCGCTTTGGCGATCTCTTTCGCGGTCACCTTATCGCCGAGTTTGGCCATTGCATCAGCGGATGGTCCGATGAATTCGATTTTGCATTCACGGCAGACTTCCGCGAAATGTTCGTTTTCGGACAGGAATCCATAGCCGGGATGAATGGCCTGAACATTGCCGATTTCGGCGGCAGCGATGATGTTTTTGATAACGAGATAGCTCTGATTAGCCGCCGCAGGGCCAATACAGATGGACTCGTTAGCAGCTTTCAGGTAATCCGCCCCTCGGTCTGCCGCACTACAGACGGCAACGGTTTCGATACCCATCTCACGACAGGCACGGAAGACCCGCAGGGCGATTTCACCACGATTCGCAACCAGGATACGCTGGAACATAGAGCAGAACGATTCTGTGTTCGAAGACCGGTCAAGACTTATAACGGAACAGCGGGGTGTCGAACTCGACGGCATCGCCACTCTGGACGAGGATCGCCGTGATCGTTCCGCTGACTCCGGCCTGAATTTGATTGAAAACCTTCATCTGCTCGATGGTGCAGACAACGGTTTCGGGAGTGACGACTGAACCGACGGTGACAAACGGAGGATCAGTCGGACTTGGAGCGGCGTAAAACGTGCCGATGGTCGGACTCTTGATCGCCGGCCCGCCAGCATTCGGATCAGCAGCAGGCGCACCAGCGGACTGTGGTGCAGCAGCAGGTGCTACCGGTGCATGTACCGGTGGCGGCGGAGGTGCAAATTGAAATTGAGGTTGAGGGACGGCGTGCAGGACTTCTTTTGCTCCGCGGCGCAATCGCCACTGTTCATCGCCCCGTTTCAGGTGAACTTCGCTGAGACCGTGTTTTTCCATCATCTCAACAAGCTGTTTCAACTTGTCGAGATCAAAGGGTGCGTCTCCAGTGGAAGATGGTTCTGCCATGGGTTTCCTTTTCGTCGGTTTCGGGGGAGTCCCCTGCGTTGCTCGTTTCACGAGATTACGCCTCCAACTCGTGTGGCACGGATGTCAGCACTTCGCATCCATCTCGTGTCACTAGTACATCGTCTTCAATTCGGACACCGCCAAGACCAGGAAGATATATTCCCGGCTCGACCGTGACTACCATACCGGGTTTCAGCTCATCCGTCGAAATCGGGCTGAGGCGAGGCCCCTCATGGATATCCAACCCGATTCCGTGGCCCAGCCCATGCCCAAAATACTTTGAGTAACCAGCCTGATCGATCACCTTGCGAGCCACTCCGTCGACTTCCTGGCATTTCGCTCCAGGACGAATCGCCGCAATCGCCGCCTGCTGTGCATTCAACACAACTCCATATATTCTCAGGAGTTTCGGCGGGACTTTACCGGTGCCCCAAACTCGCGTCAAGTCACTGTGATACCCTCGGGGGCTGACGGCACCCCAATCGCAAAGCACGAAAGGAGATTCGTCAAATCGCCTCAATCCCGCCCGATAGTGCGGAAGTGCGGCATGGTCACCGACGGCAATAATCGGCTCAAAGGCGGCTTTCAGTGCTCCAAACCGCCGCATCCCGTGTTCCAGTTCATGAGCCGCCTGGCGTTCGGTCATTTCTGGAAGCAGGAGCGACTTCATCAAAGCATACCCGCGCTGGGCTTGATACACCGCCAGCCGAAGTTCTTCGATTTCTTCAGGATCTTTCACCTGGCGAAGTTCTTCAACCAGACCTGTCTGCGAAACGAGTTGCAGGGGACTCAGTTTTTCGACGAGGGAGTCTCGCACATCGACGGTCATTGATCGGGCTTCGATACCGATCTGTGAGAGCTTGAACTTGGGGAGTTCTTTCGCAAGAAACTCGGCCATTGTTGTTCGAGCGGTCCGAACTTCTGCAGGAATCGTGGGGCATTCGTCGTGGAGTTGTGTTTCAAAGCGACTGTCGCTGAAGATCTGGGTCGCATCGGGACCAATCAACAGGTACGAATCTTCACCCGTAAATCCCGTGAGATACGTGACATTCTTGGGATTCGTGACGAGCAGGGCCGATAACCCTGCTTTACGAATGGCTTGAACGAGTTTATGGCGGCGGGAAATATGCCGATCGGTCGTCATACGGAAACGTTTCAAGTCAGGGTTTTAGGGTCCAATGGGAGTTCTGATGGACCGTCGGGTCCACCGAGCCACTTTCCAAATTTGCCGAAGCGACCGCTGTGCAACAGCACGAGATACGCGGGGACAAGGATTGGTCTTACAACGAACGTGTCGAGCAAAACACCGAACGCGAGTGCGAAACCAAGCTGGGTCATCCCCTTCAGCGATCCCGCACAAAGGGATGCGAACGTTCCGGCCATGATGATGCCGCAACTGGAAATGATCCGCCCGGTTTTGGAGAGTGCCTCAATGACTCCATTGACGGGACCATGCCTCTCCTGTTCCTCGTCGATTCGAGTCATCAGAAAAATGTTATAATCTTCACCGACCGCAATCAGGATCGTGAACAGGAACATCGGCACCTTCCAGTCGAGTCCCGCGAATTGGGGATCGGTCGCCCAGAAGAAAGCGTAAGTCGCACCCAGGGCCACAAGATAACTGAAGAGCACTGTCACAATCAGATACGTACAGAGGGCAACTCGGCGTAGCAGCACGACGAGAATCACAAATACGGCGAAAACGACAAGCAGATCGATCCGAACCTGATCTCGATCAGTAACCGCCTTCAGGTCACGAATGCTGGCCGTCGAACCGGATACGAGAATCTTGGTGTTTGGCTTCAGTTCTTTCGGTAGCAGTTGGCCAATTTCATGTTCGAGTCGGGTTAATTGATCGATGCTGTCGCGGGCAAATGGGTCGTTCTCTGCGGTCAGTTCAATTCGAGTGACGTGGGTTGCCAGATTCTCTTCGTCCGAGATGTAGAAGGCTTTTGACTTCTGCATGGCCACTCGGCGTTTTCCACCAGCGGGCAACTGGGTTAACGGTTCCTCCGAACCACCCAGCGGACGTGAAACGCTACGTATGTCGGCCAATTGAAGTTGTGATTTTCTTTCGTAAAGCGATTCGGTCAGTTCATCGATCCAGGCAAGGCCCGTTGATTCATCAGAAAAGTCGACATCGTCATTTCGCAGCAGGACAGTAATCGACCCGGTCGCACCGGCGGGAAAATTCTCACGCAAGGCCCTGGTCCCTCGTACGCTGGGCGAATCAGTGCTGAGATCTGAGAGTAATCCGTAGCTGAGGTGCGAGTAGAACAAGACGCCGATGATGGCGAATGGCAGCATCATCAGGATACTCACCAGCCAGATTGTCATCGGGTTTTTGATCAGAGCGCGTCCCACGATTACCCAGGTGTTCTGCAGCCAATGAACCTCGCTCAATCGCGACCACAGGGATGTCGACGAGATCCATCCGCCGCTGACCCGTTCCGTCCGAAGTTGCGGCCAGAAAGCCCACTTGCCGGTCAAACGCAAGAGTGCGGGAGTGAGAGTTAACGAGGCGATCAGTACGACGGTCAATCCAAACGAGATGGCAATCCCGGCATCTCGAAATTTCCCGAATTCGGCAAAGATCATCATGCCAATACCGCAGATGACCGTTCCGGCGCTGGCGGCAATGGCAGCACCGACCTTAGAAACACTGTTCGAGACAGCTTCGTCATAGCTGACGCCAGCATCGATTTCTTCTTTGTACCGGGCGATCAGGAACAGGCAATAATCGACACCCGCTCCATAAGTGAGGACCGCCACGTAAGACTCGATTCCTTGAAACAGAACCACCCATTTCTGGGTTGCAAGCAAGATCAGAACCGACATCGAAAATTTCACAGCGATGATGACTGTGATCAGGGGAATGAATGCCAGCGCCGGGGCGCGATAGATCGCTCCAAGTAGACCGAGAACCAAGACGAAAGTGAGTAATTCCGTCGCTTTCGCGCTATTGCGTGCGGCGATGATCATGTCCCGGCCAACCGTCGCTTCACCGCTCAGCGAAAGTGATAAACCGGCAGGAATATGCTTTGAGAACTCTTCGTCGGTGAGTAGCGACTCGATCTTTCCCACAGGCCATCGATTTCGGCCATCCATGAATTCGGTTGTTAATTCGACAAGCATCAACCGGGCATTGCTGGTGTCACCCCGTTTGCTTTTGAGTAGTGCTCCCGCACTGGGATCACGGAACGATCGAATTTCAGAAATGACGGGAGAACTGACTTTTTCGTCGTTTGCCTCTTCGTACATGATTTTGAGCAATCGCTCTCGCAATTCAAATTTCCGCTCGGGATCATCGAACGGAAACTTTTCGTCCTCGTCATCCCCATCGTCCAGGAAATGTTCGTCTTCAGGTGTGATTCCCGTATCCCGGGTGGCGATGATGACGATTCGACTCGGACAATAGCCATCGGGAAAAGCCTTCCGAAACAGGCTTTCGGCCAGATGACTGGGGCTTTGCGTGGGGAGAAACGCAAATTCTTCCGTTTCGGCAACTCGATCGAGACCTGGTGCGGCAATGGAGGCGCAGACCACCGCAGTGACCCAAGCGATCAGGACCGCTGGCCAGGCACGGACGACGAACTCGCCGAGCTTCGCAAACATTTCAACTTCTCGTGACAGTAAGTCAGGCACTTATGCAGATCCCGACATGTGCGACTGATCCCGAATACCGATTCGAGTGATCGAACCGATGAGTGTGACCGGGAAGAGAGCTTTCAGGAACGCAACGAGCCACGTGTGCCCGAGTGCCTTTAAATAACAGGGAAAATTGACAGTCGTCGCGTAAAGACGGTTAACGGCTCAACACAACTTTGGGCAAATCAGTGGGCGTGTCCTTCATCACCATGCCCGTGATTTGAATGATCATGATCAGAATGCCCATGAGCAGAATGTCCGTGATCGTGGTCATGTCCGTGATGTTCATCGGGGACATCTTCAGGGAAGAGCGAACCAAAAGCGCCTGAAAGCTGAACCGAACCACACAGGGCCATAATTGTCATTAACATCGTTACGTAAATTCCCTTGCCAACAAAGTTGGAAGGACGCAACCCGAATAAATAGTGAACGCCATCTGGTGGTGGGGCGATCAAGCCCCAAACGAGTGCCGTCATCAACCCGATGAGTATCACGCCAATAACCGCTCCTCGCGCCAGGACCGGATAGAGTTTTTCCCAGTTCACTGCCAGAAGCCAGAACGCAACCCAGGCAATCAACGGAGTCCAGGGGATAAGCAGGGCAAATAAGGAAATTCCGACTTCCCAACCTGCGGTGAGAAGTTTTTGCAAGCTGAAGAACAATTGTTCCATTCAAAGGATCTTTCGACAGAATGCGGACAACGAGAACGGGCGACTTGCCTTAAATTCAATCCACAAGAAATAACACAACTCGGCAAGCTAAGCCAGCGTTCGGCCCCTCGCGTGGGACTCCCGGATTTGACGACATGGCGGGCCTGGCGGTTTATCCTCGCTCGATTTCATTGATCAAACATGAACTGATCGGGGCCTGCGTCACTGGGAATCCTTCGTTTCCGATGCGTTGGGAGAGTTTTCATCTTCTTGTGAAATGAGTAGCCGATCGATTTTTGGGCCGTCCATATCGACGATTTCCAGACGGAGATCATTCCAATGGAGAACATCACCGATATGAGGCGGCCTTTTCAGCAGCGCCAGCACAAGACCCGATACGGTTCCCACTCCACGAGGAACGGGGTCGGTCCACCGAGAAACGTCCAGAGCTGTCTCAAGTTCATGGAGGTTGGAAGAGCCATCAACGGACAAGCTTCCGTCTTCCCGGCGAACAATGTCTGGTTCGTGACTGTCTCCGTCACGTCCATGGCGATGTTCGTCATGAATATCGCCGACAAGCATTTCGAGTACGTCTTCGAGCGTGACCATCCCCTGAGTGCCACCATATTCATCCAGCACAATGGCGAGTTGCGTTTTGTGTTCCCTGAACAATTCCAGCAGCCGAGTAATGGTGATCGATTTCGGAATGAAAAGGGGTGCTCGAATCATTCGCCGCAGATCAATGGGCCGCCCCAGATACTGTTGAAGAAAGACGTCCTTGAGGTAGACAAACCCGACAATATGATCGATGGTCCCTTCGCAGACGGGAATTCGTGAAAACCCGGACATTGCCAGGGCGCCGACGACTTCATTCGAAGGAGTATCGATGTCGAGTGCGTCGATATCGACTCGAGGTCGCAAGATCTCGGTGACCGTGCGGTCTCCGAGACGCAACGCTTCTATGGCTACCTTTTGTTCAGATTCTTCGAGTAATCCAGCTTCCGTTCCGGCGTCGATCATGTGTTGAATATCTTCAACGGATACCGATTGCATCTGGTCCGTGCGTTGTCCAAGAATCTGCAGTACAAGCTTGGTTGTTGCCTTCAATAACCAGATAACGGGACGCGAAATCCGCTGCAGAATCAGCATGGGATAGGCAACAAACCGAGCGAGTGGCTCGGCATTTTGAAACGCAATTCGTTTGGGGACGAGTTCGCCGAGAATCAAGATGAGAAACCCGACACCACAAACAACCGAGGCAAAAGCCAAACTCGACTTGTTTTCGGCGACCCAGTTGACCTCGACTTTTGAAAGAAACTCTTCCAGCGGCTCTTGTAAGTGGGCACCTGCAAACGCCGATGCCATGACTCCGACAAGAGTCATTCCAACTTGAACTGTGGGGAGGAACCGGTCTGCGTCCTTGGCCAGGTTCAGTGCGACCTGTGATGCGCTGTCGCCCTCTTCGGCCCATTGTTCAAGGCGACCGCGTCGGGCTGTGAGAATGGCAATTTCGGCAGCTGCGAAAAAGCCGTTTAACAGCGCCAGCAGGACGATCATACTCAGTTCGACAGCCCACGACACAATAGTCTCCGACCGAAGTCACGGACCTGTAAATTGACATGAGTTAAGATTATGAGCAAGACTCCTCAGAACAACCAGCCAGAGGGCTTGGGTCAACACCGAAATTCAATTTTCACAAATACATCGCCTTGCTTTTAAAGAACCAATTATGGCGGATTGGCGTGGCGAAAACGCTTATTCGAGAATCAACGGAGTTGCGTGTGATTCATCAGCTTATTGCGCTTGAATTTGAAAGCACCGCCGCTCAAAAAACGAAAATTCACGAAAACAACTTGACACGACGATAGTTTACATGTAAAGTATATTGGGGCAGGAGAAAGCGGTCAAGATGACAACCACTCGATTACAGCATGAACTGAAAAAGAAGCATCCGTTCGAATCACCCGAACAGGAAGCGACTTTGAATATCATTCGAACGAACGATCAATTTCAGAACCGTTTTGGGCGGCTGTTTCGAGAGCACGGGCTGACGTCATCGCAATACAATGTGTTGCGGATATTGCGGGGGGAAGGGAAACCGATGCCATGCCTGGATATCGCTGAAAGGATGGTTCAGGTTGTTCCCGCGATGACAGGCCTCATTGACCGTCTCGAAAAACAGGGACTCGTCCGGCGCGACCGATGTACTGAAGATCGTCGAGTGATCTTTATTGAACTGACCGACAAAGGGGCGGGATTACTCCAGCAACTGGATGAGCCGGTGATGGAAATGCATCGCAATCTGGTTGGACATCTCAGCCAATCCGAACTGAAAGAACTGAGTCGACTTTTGGAAAAATGTCGCCAGAGCGTTAGTGGAGTTTTTGATTGACGAACGCAGTTCAGTTTTTTTCGCCATACAAATCACATGTGAACAATCGTTGGAACATTAAATTCGAGTGACAACATGATACAGATTCGCAAATCGACCGACCGAGGCCACGCAAATCATGGCTGGCTGAACACTTATCACACGTTTTCATTTTCCACCTACCGTGATCCGAAGCACATGGGATTCCAATCACTGCGGGTGATGAACGAGGATTGGGTTGCCCCGGGTCAGGGATTCGGCACCCATCCACATCAAGACATGGAGATTGTCACTTATGTTCTGGAGGGGGCTCTGGAACACAAGGATTCGATGGGAAATGGTGAGGTACTGCGTCCCGGCGAATTTCAGCGGATGACCGCCGGGACGGGAATTACTCATAGCGAATTCAACCCGTCTGCAACCGAGCCGGTTCATCTGTATCAAATCTGGCTTTATCCAAGCCAGAAAGGTCTGGAACCGAGTTATGAGCAAAAACGATTTCCTGAGGCGGAGCGGAAAAACCGTCTGCGTCTTGTCGCATCACAGGAAGCAGATCAGGGTTCGTTATTAATCCACCAGGACGCTCGTATTTTTCTCGCTCAACTGGAGTCTGGTCATGAAGTCGTCCATGAGCTGGCGCTGGGTCGACATGCATGGCTTCAAGTCCTCCGCGGTTCGGTCAAACTAAATGGTCTGGAATTACAGACCAGTGATGGCGCTTCCGTCAGCGACGAGACTTCGCTTTCAATTCAATCCACTGATGGCGCCGAAGTCATGTTATTTGACCTGGCGTAATCGATCCTGACAAACCCTTACATGAAAGAGTCAAGCCAATGAAAACGGTCTTGCATGGCCTGCTGAATGTCCTCAGCCGACTGATGATTGCTGCAATTTTTCTATTGAGTGCCGTTGGAAACAAGATTCCGAAATTTGATGATGTCGCCGCCTTGATGAAGTCTCAGGGAATTCCGCAGCCGCAAGTGATGCTGGCCGGTGCTATTCTTTTCCTGATCGTCGGCAGTCTGTCAATTATTCTGGGCTACAAAGCCCGAATCGGAGCGGGTCTTTTATTCGTGTTTCTCGTATTGGCAACCTATTACTTTCATGATTTCTGGAATGTCATCAACCCACTGAAACAGCAGCTTAAACAAGAGCAAATGATTCAATTCATGAAAAATCTCTCCCTGATGGGAACGATGCTTTTCGTGATGGCCAATGGCTCAGGAGCGATGAGCCTGGATCAACGTCAATCGTCAAAATCCCGAAAGGGATAATATCCTCTGCGAGGCGCTCTCGCCGATTCCTTGTCTCCCAGTCGAACGTTTAGAAACTCAAAGGAAATCTCATGTCTGATCAGTCTCTTTTTCAGCCGTTTGCACTCGGTGATCTGACGCTTCGCAACCGGATCGTGTTGGCTCCGATGACACGTGCCAGGTCTGGAGCCGATCGTCTGGCAAACTCAATCAACGCGAAATATTACGCTCAACGAAGTTCCGCCGGTTTAATTGTGACCGAAGGAACGACAATCTCTGAAGAGGCGAACGGATGGGGCGAATCTCCGGGGATCTACAGCGACAAGATGGCTGAAGCATGGAAGCCAGTTGTTGATGCCGTTCACGAAAAACAGGGGGTGATTTTCCTTCAACTCTGGCATTGCGGCCGAGCTTCGCATAGCTCGTTTCAGAATGGAAAATTGCCAGTTGCTCCCTCTGCAATAAAACTTAACGGTGACTATGTTCATACTCCGACGGGTAAACAGCCCTATGAAGTTCCAAGAGCATTGGAAACGGCGGAAATTCCTCGCGTCGTCTGCGACTACCGTCAGGCTGCGGAACGGGCAAAGAAGGCCGGATTTGACGGGGTCGAAATTCACGGTGCCAATGGGTACCTGATCGATGAATTCCTCCAGTCGAAGACGAACCATAGAACCGATCAGTACGGTGGTAGTATTGAAAATCGATTCCAATTCTTGAAGGAAGTTGTGGAAGCGGTCACTTCCGTCTGGTCAGTAAATAAAGTTGGCGTCAGGTTGTCTCCCAATGGCGTGTACAACGACATGGGATCACCCGATTATCGAGAACAATTTACCTACGTGGCAAAGCAACTCGATCAGCACAAATTGGCCTATCTTCACGTGATGGACGGATTGGGATTCGGTTTTCACAATCTCGGTGCTCCGATGACATTAAGCGACATTCGCGCGGTGTTTCATGGTACGCTGATTGGGAATTGTGGTTACACGGAAGCGACTGCTGCGCAGGCGGTTTCCGCTGGTTATGCCGACTTGATCGCATTCGGACGCCCCTACATCAGTAACCC
>JBAXBD010000175.1:0-9957 GCA_037142165.1 Schlesneria sp.
TCCCGGACTTTCGAACGAGTTCTGGGTCTGGATGCTGCTTGCGACAACCGCCGTGAACCAGGGGTTACTTCACTTCAGTTCGCCCCTCTGGCTGAGCTGGATGGGGGACTACCTTCCCCACGAAGGTCTCAGCAGTTACTGGGGCAGTCGTCAGCTTTGGATGCAGATTACAGCCGCATTGTCGCTACTAGGAGCTGCTTTCCTGATCTTGCACAGTGGACTGTCGATTGAGATCAGTTATGCCGTGATGACATGTATCGGAACGGCTTGTGGCGTGGCCGATCTGCTGTTGTTTCGCAAGATCTTCGAGCCCCCTGTTCAACAGGTGGTGTCACCCCGATTGCGACAGGTTCTTTCGGAACCGTTTCGAAACCGTGAATTCCGCCGCTATATCGGTTTCATGTGCTTTTGGAACTTCGCGGCAATGGCCGGGGCACCATTTATCAGCTTGTATCTTCTGGCCGAAATCGGCATGGATCTGTACCACGTATTGCTATTGTGGACGATTTCGTGGGTTGGCGGAGCGATGCTGTCGCGAACTCTCGGCCGATGGGCCGATTCACATGGATCGCAACCCGTGCTCGTGATGTGCGTTGCACTCAAGTCGAGCAACATGCTGGCGTTGTTGCTGGTCCCGCATTCGCCGACGATCGCTTTCTGGATCTTGACGCCCTGTTTTATGCTGGATGCTGTGCTCAACGCAGGCATCCTGATTGCGAATAATGGCTTCATGATAAAAAACTCACCCACTGAAAACCGCACAATGTATATTGCCGCGACGACAGCTATCGCGGGAATGGTGGGTGGCGTGACATCAATCCTCGCGGGCGCGGTCATGCAGACGCTTTCCGGTCAACATTGGACGTTCGGAAGCTGGACGTTCGGAAACTTTCAATTGATGTTCATTACCAGTATTGGTTTGCGTTGGGTGGCGTTGGTCATGACGCGCTACGTCCAGGAGCCAAGCGCTCGCCATACGTGGGACGTCGTTCAAGAACTAGCAAGCGAGATGCTCGATCGCCTGGAAATCAAGGTTCTGCAATCAGAAACGAAAATGTCCCAAACATCGCTTCAGCCCTTTCAGCCCCAGGTATTAACCGACGAACCTGCCGACCAAGGAACAACCGCTGTTCGTGAAACACATCAGCGGGTTCCGGCACCGAAGCGCCTTCGCAAGCCGCGAGCTCGTGAATCTCAGCCTTCTTGAGATTAAACTGGTGTGGGCGAAAGATCAGTCCCCGACAAACTGTTGATGGAGGGCTGATTCGAGTACGCTGTCTGTGACAGAGATCACTCAAGCCCGCTGCCAGATCGGCGGCAAGCCATCCATCGAATTCGCATTCCTTGAGGACGTCAAAACGTGGAATATCGCAGTCTTGGCCAGACCGGTTTAAAACTTTCGTCGCTGAGTTTTGGCGCATCGTCTCTTGGTGCTGAGTTTCGTCCGGTCGACATCAATGAAGCACTTGCAGCGGTTCCAGCCGCGCTCGATGTTGGCATGAATTTTATTGACACCTCGCCGTTTTACGGACGTGGTATGTCAGAAGTTCTGTTGGGGACGGCGTTACGAGGCATCCCTCGCGATCGATACATCCTTGGATCGAAGCTCGGTCGATATGACAAAGCTCATTTTGACTTTTCGGCCAAACGAGTGATCGAAAGTGTCGATGTCAGTCTGCATCGAATGGGAGTTGAATACCTCGACATCTGCCTGTGTCATGATATTGAATTCGTGGACATGCAGCAGATCATTGATGAAACCTTGCCAGCGCTCATGAAAGTTCAGCATCAGGGAAAGGTGCGTTTCATTGGTGTCTCGGGCTACCCGATGAAAATGTTTAAATTCATTCTTGATCAGACCAATCTGGATGTCGTTCTGTCGTACAATCATTACACGCTACAGAACACGATGTTCGGAGACCTGGTTCCGTATTTGAAGGCAAAACATGTCGGCATAATGAACGCCGCTCCATTCTCAGCCCGACTTTTGACGAATGATCCCCTGCCTCCCTGGCATAAAGCAACTCCCGAAGTTCGTCGTATCGCCAAGGCTGCTGCTGATCACTGTGCCAGTCGTGGAAGTGACATCGCCAAGTTAGCACTTCAGTTTTCGATCGCTAATCCTGACATGACGACCTGCGTTACAGGCTCTGCTCGTCCCGAACGAATTCGAGAGTGGGCAAAATGGGCGGAAGAACCGATTGATCAAGAATTGGTTTCGGAAGTCCAACAGATATTAAAGCCTATTCACAATTGGTTTTATATTGAGGGACGTCCGGAAAATAACGACCCGCTTCCCCATTGAGAAACCGGTCCTGTAAACGACGATTCGCTTCGAAACACGAAGTGTGGAACCTTTTGCGATACTGAACTTTTGCTATTCTTGATAAGTCCGCCGGTTTTGAAGGTCCATTTATAGGCCCCAAACCGATGTGGTCGTGGAAGATGGGGAACAAAACAGTGGCTGGCGGATTGACCCCGCTCCTATGATTTGTGATGATCACTTCCCGTTTGAGACGCACTCCTTGATTTCGGGAGAGTCATGTATCTCATTCGAATTCTCGTTGCGGGACCAATTCGTCACCTGGTTCCACAATGCTGTCGCTGATGCATTCATTTGAGTTCAGGTGTTTGCCGTCTCTGTTACTGTGACGATTTGGATGAAATCCTTGTTACGAATTCTGCTGAAGTCGAGTTGGCATCAGCCTCATGGATTGGCATTTTTTCCGCGTCGGCCACCGCCGGCACCAAGCTAGAAAGAGAGCGTTTTGATGGAGCACCTGGGCAGGCATGTTATTATTGAACTGTGGGGATGTGGTGAAATGATCAATGACGCAGGTCTGGTCGAAAGCGCGATGCGCAGTGCCGTCCAGGCCGCGAACGCGACGTTGCTCGATATCTTTGTGCATGAATTCAGCCCGCAAGGCGTTACGGGAGTCGCAGTGCTGGCTGAATCCCACCTTTCAATTCATACTTGGCCCGAATACGGATATGTAGCGGCCGACGTCTTTACTTGTGGTTCGACAACGAGACCAGACGCGGCTGCAGAGGTGCTTCGCAAAGCGTTTGAAGCGACAACCGCTGACGTTCGGGAACTTGAACGGGGTGTCATGCCCCCGTCAGCGGGTAAAAATCGCCATCGAGAACTCGTTAACGTATAACTAATTAGGGTTTTCGAATTGAACGAAAAATCGACGGTCGAAGAAGGTGATTGCATTCACGGTTCCCCGGCTTCCGGGGAACTTCGTGTTCCTTCTGACAAACGCCCTCCGTTTCAGGTCGATCTTCCTCGAATGGAACGTGCTGTTCGTGAAATCCTGGCCGCTGTTGGCGAGGACCCTGAGCGTGACGGCTTACTTGAAACACCCGCTCGGGTCGCTCGAATGTATGCCGAACTTTTTATGGGCCTGCACCTCGATCCGGGTCGGCACCTGAAGAAAGTCTTCGCCGAACAATACGACGAACTGGTTCTGGTTCGGGACATTTCATTTAACAGCATGTGTGAGCATCACTTGTTGCCGTTTGTCGGTATGGCACACGTCGGGTATCTTCCTCGAGGTAAAGTCGTCGGTCTTTCAAAGTTGGCTCGGGTCGTCGAAGAAGTCTCGCATCGGCCGCAGGTCCAGGAACGGATGACTCACCAGATTGCTGACCTGCTTCAACAGGAACTGGACCCGAAAGGAGCGATCGTCGTACTGGAAGCATCCCACTCCTGTATGACAATCCGAGGTATCCGGAAGCCAGGAAGCGTTACGATTACGAGCGCCGTTCGCGGCCTTTTCAAGACCAATCAGGCAAGCCGAGCCGAGGTCATGGCATTCATTCAAGGGCAACGAAACGACCTTCGTTAATTTTGTTCATTGGCCAGAATTAATAATGCGATTGAAACACAACTTGGGGTTCCTTCTTCAATTCCTGGTCTTGACCGTCACGCCATTGATTTCCTGGTGGCAACTTCAGTTCGGGTTCAAACTGATCTGGATGCCTGGATTGCTGCTTGTTTCAATCGTGTTATTCTGGATTGGAACTCGGTTGCGAGAGGCTTCGTAGGTTTGAAGGTCGGGTGAGCAACCGAACTTCAACAACGCATATGATATCGAAGTCGAACCGGCGGATTGGTTGGTCAGAGGAAGGAGGGACTCTTTTGGCGCGAGCTATTCGAGATCGATTCTGTCTCGTCTGTGCGTGTGTGTTCGCGTTAGCCTTTGTTTGTGCGATCACGTCTTCAAGCGGAGCGCCACAAGCCGCACGGCATCCATTTCGCGAAAACGCGACGCTGCCATTTGACCGCAATTTATTGAAACGCTTCGGAACGGTCGAAGACTTGATTGCCGACCAACGCTGGGTCGAAGCGATGGGAATTCTGCAAGAGATTGTCCAGACGGAAAATAAGGGTCTGGTTCTGGTTCGCCCCGGTACTTCTGGAAATGTCGCTACATATCTCAATGTTGCAACTCGTTGCAACGTCCTGATGTCACGAGTTTCCAGGGAAGGCCGACTGGCTTATCGTCAAAAAGTCGATCCTCAAGCTAAACGTTGGTTCGAAGCGTGGCAACGGACACGAGACGACGCTGAACTACTGCGAATCATTCATCAGGCTTTTCTCAGCAGTTATGGAGATGATGCGCTACTCGCATTGGGTGAATCAGCTTGGGATCGTGGGGAGTTTTCCACTGCTCGTTCCTGGTGGGAACAACTCGTTCCACTTCCCGAGAAAGCGAATCCCGCAAACTACCCGAACCTGCTCAGATACCCCGATTCCGAATTTGATCAACCAACAATTCTCGCTCGAACCGTGATGTGCTCGATCCTCGAACAAGAACCGATTCGGGCTGCGGAAGAGATTCGTCAGTTTTCTGAAAAGTTTCCAACCGCGGAAGGGTGGCTCGCCGGACAACAAGGTCTCCTCTGCGATCGACTCAGGCAAGTGCTCGACGACTCAAAGCAGTGGGCTCGAAAAAAAACGAAAGCAGAAGTCGAGACATTTGCGTTGTCCCCGTCGCGTTTCCGGCGAATTTCTGAGTCAATTGATGTCGGGGCATTACGTTGGTTTCAACCATTAATGACACGTTCGTTGCGTCGCCCACTCGCGCCGATTCCCTTGAGAAAGGAACTCAGTTTTTTCCCAGTGGTTTATGACAAGATTGTTCTCGTCAACGACTCGGATTCGATTCGCGCCTGGAATATTTTGACAGGCGATCCCGCATGGCAATCCGACCAACAAGGTTCGGCAGTGATCTACCCTTCAACCCAAAGCGAACCGTCAAACGGTCTAGAGCAAATTTGTGTTGGCCTCCAGTTTTATACGATGACAATCGACGGCCATCGACTTTACGCACGAATGGGTTCGCCCGTTACGAGTTCGTCAAACCGGCAATACCGTGAACTCGAGTCGGATCTGGTCTGTTTAGACCTTTCCCAGGAAGGAAAACTGATCTGGAAGATTTCGTCGCGAGAATTGTTCCGAGATGATTTGTGGCGATTTGAGGGAACACCGGTCATTGTCAATGGTCGCGCTTACTTTGTCGCCTCCCGACGCCGTCCTCAGCTCGAAATAATGGTCGCTTGCCTGGATGCTTCCGACGGTCGCTTAATCTGGCAGCGACCGGTCGGTGGATTTCGATCTTCGGTGGACGACAGCTTTAATCGCGTCAGCCATTTGCTGCTGACCGCAGGGGGCGGAAAAGTTTTTCTTTCGACGGATGTCGGTGCCATCGTTGCGCTCGATGACCAGGACGGACGATTGGAATGGGCTGTGACTTATGAAAGTCGAACTGACGAATCTCCCGTAACACAATGTAACCCTGATCGAAAAGATTTGCTGCCGCCGCTGTTTCATCAGGGACTCTTATTCGTTGCGCCAAACGATGCCGATTTCGCATTTTGCCTCAAAGCCGATTCCGGTCAGATTGAATGGAAGTACCACTATCTGTCGAATCCGTCAGAACCGAATTCCGCACCGTTTCGACGTGAAAGTGAAATTCGCCATAGACAAGAGAATCAATGGCATCAGTTACTCGGTGTGACGGACGGAGGTGCTGCAGGGCGGCTGATTGTTAGCGGAACTTCGCTGTCCGCAATTGATGTTGTGGATGGGTCTGTCGTCTGGACAACACCGAAAAATGAGAATTCGGGATTTGGTCATGGGCTTCTCGTCGGGGACCATATCTTGTTACCTGGTCGCGAAACCATCGAGATCTATTCGCAGCAAACCGGTCAACCCGTGAAGGAGAAATTGTTAAAAACTCCTGACTCAGCACAAGGGGGCGGCAACCTGATTTTTGCAAATGGAATGCTGTTGGTCGCTCAACCGGATTGCTTGTCGGCTTACTTTGAGTATAGCGTACTTAAAGAACGTATTGAGCGGGAAGTAACGGAACGCTCAGACAACTCCTCCATTCAATTGCAACTGGCGGAAATCGAAGCGGCAGAAGGATTGATTGAAGATGCTTCCAGGCGAATTCAGCAGATCATTGAACGGAATGGCCAGGAAGACCCCGAGAGCGTTATTGCTCGACGTCAGCTTTCGAAACTACTGAACGATGCTGGGACCAGCGCTTTCCGCGAAAAAAAACTAATTTTAACACGCGAATATTGGCAACGCGCACTGGCCTTTGCCGATGACGATTCACATCGAATTGACCTCACTTTCAAACTGGCTGGTATCGAAGAGTCACTTAATCACCCCGCGACTGCGCTAGAACATTTGCAAACAATCCTCTGTGACGAACGACTGGCAAATTTCTCTCGCGAACTGAGCAGCGCAGGGCAAGATGCGGCTGATCAGATGTCTCGACTGATTGCCGATTATGGTCGAACTGCGTATCGCTCGATCGAAGCAACCGCAGCACAGGAATTCGAAGAGCTCAGGTTGGTGCCCGATGCTGAGCGACTTCGAAAACTAATCAGTACCTATCCTCATGCGTCCCTGGTCACTGAGGCCCGACAAAGGCTCGCTCGGCAATACCGCGAAGCGGGTGATATATCGCAAGCGTACGCTGTTCTTGAAGAAATTCGAAGAAGTTCTTCCGATCCGAAAGCAATCGTTGAATCAACAATTGCCATGATCGAATTAATTGAAGATTCACACAAATTTGCACCTCAAACGAGGCTTTTGGCAGATTTGGCCTCGTGCGATCCCGCAGCAGAAGTTGTTTTCGCCGGGGCAAAATGCAATCTGGGTGACTTGGTAAAAACACGACTTCGATTGAACGAGTCCGCGTCGCGATCGCAACCGCTGATGCTGGAACGAACCTGGTCTCTTCCGCTATCTGACGATGCTCAAGTGATTATTCCAAATTACGAACCACCGTCTGCAGAACTCGCATCACTGTTGATTTGCACGAAATCCGAAAAACTTACCGACAGATGGTTGTGGCGATGTGTTAACTGGGCCACCGGTGACCTCCGGTGGGAAGAGATCGCATCAAGTCCGATCCAGGTTGCCGGTTGGAATGACGTCGATTTGTTGATCGGAACATTGCACGGATGGGAAGCACGCAGTCCAGGCAACGGGAGTCGCGTATGGACCCAAACGGAATCTCCAAAGTCGACTCCATTATTTGCAGGGGGCATAGATGACTTCGATGAATCCGTGTTGTGGCCCGCGTCATTTGATTTGGAGCGAGGGGTTCGATTGTTTGACCCATTTAACGGACAACTCGTCGTCAGTATCAAGCCTCCCGGTCACTTGCATGGATTTATTGGATTTGGTCGTGTTCCAAATAACAGTGATTCGAAACGTCAATCCTCCGCGATAAGCGATAATCCAAAGGTATCTCAAGGGATAACACCAGACGCATTGCCGAAACATTCGGTCGCCGTATTCATGCAAACAAAAAGGCCGGCTCGAACCTGGATGGCGACTGCGTCGACCCCGCGCAACCGCTGGTCGATCGATAAAATCGCCGTCAACGGTGAACTGTGGCACGCGGCACCGATCGTTATGCAAGATCGAATCATCGGTATTACCAACGAGTTGCACATGGTCGGGCAGAAATTTGCAAACCAGCCTTCAGACCGGTCAGATCGAGAAAAGCCCGTTTTCACCGGATCGCCACCATCGAAATCGGGCGGAGTGGAATTCTTGACACATGACGAAGTATTAGAATTTGCATCGCGGCTTGATGACGAGGGTAAGGACTACGTCTTGCAGCAGCTCAATCGCTCGTTGGCACAAGGAACAAGAGATGGGTTGGCAGGGAGAAATAGTAATTTCTGGGAATATCTCAATTTTCCCATCGGGCAAACCAGTCCGATTGCCTGGAAACAATCCGGAACGCTCGTTGCCGTAGCGGATGGATCGTTTCTCATGTCATTTGACCCGGAAAATGGAACTCGGAGATATTCCTCAGGTTTGTCCGACTTCCCGATGCAGAATCCCAGGAATCAGATCGCTGCTCATGACGATCTGGTAATTGCTGCGAGTCAGGGGTTTTTGCGCGGAATTTCGATTCGCGATGGTAAGCTTCGTTTTGAAAAATATCTCGGTGATACGGCACCACAATGGAAAACGTCCGTTGCCTGGTCAGCCCGCCCCGGGCAGGGATCTGCAAATAGCGCCGGTGAAAGACGCAGCCAGCATTGTCTTCTCGCCGTTTGGGCACTGAGTGTGACTGATCAACGGGAGCACTCGGTGCTGCTTTGCGATGGCGAAACGGGGGAAATCACACAACGGCTTCGAGCAGAATCCAGGCCGCGAGATCTCGCATTGACGGAAGATGGTCAGGGAATACTCTGGACCGAAAAAAGCCTCATTGGCCTGCAAAAGTCTCTCGTCGGTCAATAATCAGAATTCAACCTTGATGTTTTCACGGCTATACATAGGTAGGTGTCGGTAGTAGACCTCAAGCGTCATGACCGAAAGGCAGGTCATATACAATCGACCCCCTCCGCCGTGTGGATCGGCCAGATCCCAGCTTCCCGCCAGATGCCCATCCTTGAGCGGGTGCTGAGTTCGAACAAGTTGATCTCGCATCAATTCGTTCCAGCGAGTCCACTCTTCGCCACCCCAATGGTGCATGACCTGCGTCGCATAATAATTGAAATACATGTTGTTGGGCTGAGGTTTAATTTTTTCGAGGTATTGAACCCCTTCTGCCAGCTTTTTGTTCTTATGGTCCCACCCCAAATACATCCGACATAGCAGTCCGACGGCGGTCATCGTTGGTGTCGGTGGCGCTTTATCAATTGCTGGATCATAGACGTATTGTGCTCCACCTTCAGCTTGAGCCAGCTTGAGAAACTTTTCGGCATTCTTGAACGCTGTGGTCGGAAATTTGAGCTTGGCGTTGGAGCCGCTCTTCAGTGCCATTACTTCCCAACCTGTCACGGACATGTCACCAGGATCGCGTGGATTATACCGCCATCCCCCGTCTTTAGGATTCTGTGCCTTCACGATAAAGTCGAGGGCTCCTTCCGCCGCCTTCCGAACGCGTGAGTCTTTGGACATGGCCGCACACTCACAAAGTGCGATCGTACAGAGTCCCTGCACGTACATTCCTTCGTTGGAGGTCACTTTGCCCCGAAGATCCAAGCCAGTTTCAGTTGGCTGTCCGGCCTTAATTAAGAAATCAATTCCACGCTTAACGTTCTTTTGATAATCCCCCTTCTGATGCGTATGCCCGCCCCCCAGAAATGCCAGCAAGGCCATTCCCGTTGCCCCTGTCGGACAATTGGTAAACGATCCATCCTGAGAACACTGACCTTTGCAGTCGGCGTGCTTCGAATGCACGAAGCTCCAGCTTCCGTCCGGCAATTGATGGTTTGTCAGCCATTTCATTCCCGATGCCACAGACGCTTCGCTGGCAGAATTCCCTCCAAATTTCGTTACCATCGTCTTTTTGGCTTGTGCAGACATGCGTCCAGACGTTTCATTGCCAACTTTGATACCCGCCAGGCCAGGCAGGTTACCGGATTCCGCCTCAAGCTGCGGAATGCCGTCGCTGACGTTCAAAT
>JBAXBD010000176.1:0-9943 GCA_037142165.1 Schlesneria sp.
GTCCAATACGAAGATCAGCAACCACTGGCGATTGTCTGGGGCGATCTGAGTTCGGTCCCGGCACCTTTAGTGCGAGTCCACTCTTCCTGCTTCACAGGCGACGTACTCGACTCGCTGCGCTGCGACTGTGGCGATCAACTGCACATGGCCATGCGGATGATCAACGAAGAAGGGACGGGTGCCGTGATCTATCTCCCTCAGGAAGGGCGAGGGATCGGACTGCTGGCAAAACTGAAGGCGTATCAGTTGCAGGACCAGGGTTACGACACCGTCGAAGCCAATCACAAACTGGGCTTTAAAGCGGATTCGCGAGACTATGGAGTAGGCCTGCAAATCCTGAAGGATCTGGGCTTGTCATCGGTCAGGCTGCTGACCAATAACCCGCAAAAAATGAACGCCTTTCCCGGCTTCGATCTGAAGGTTGTGGAGCAGATCCCCATTATCGCGCCTCCCGAAAAGCAGCGTGAATTCTATCTCGCGACCAAACGGGATAAGCTCGGCCATACATTTCCTGGCGGTATCACTTCAGCAGAGTAGTTCTGAGGTCAGTGATCTGAATTGCAAGAACAACTTGCTTTAAATGGCCATCAATAATTGTCCGTTTTTCTTCAATGTCCGCACAACACAAGAGTTTTCTCAAGGGGCAATCTCATTCGTGATGGTGCTGATTCAATCGTTTCGTCGCGCTGACCACGATTCGCAGTCGTAACGAACTTTGATCAAGTCGATCGAAAACTGTTCGAGATATTCCGAGAGGTCTTCAAAAAAGGCTGCAAACCGAATCGGTCCTGCGATCGTATTCAGTCGGTTGTGGCTTTTCCAAAGCTGTAGAAACCGTTCGCGGGACATGGGAATTGTGTGGCTGACGTTTCGCTGAGTCACAAAAGTAAAGTCGCCGGTTGATTCCAAAATCTCTTTCCACGGGCGATTGCGATAGGCTTCGTCGAATTCTGGAACATGTCGCCTGATCGCCGCGTCAGTCCAACTCACGGTGTTGTCTGCGGTTTTGGCTCGATTATTCCACAAGACTGTGAATAGACAGTCAGGCTGCAAGATTCGACGAATTTCCGGCAGCGCTCGCAAAGGATCAGCCCAGTGAAACGCCTGGGCCGCAATCGCCCATCGCTGAGATGCGGTCTCCAATAAACTTTGTTCGAATGTTCCGGCAATCCAATGGGCCTCGGGCACTTCTGCACGCGACCGCATTGATTCATTCGGTTCGATCGCGGAAACAACAAGCTCGCGTTCGGTCAGCATGCGAGTCATGATGCCCGTTCCGGCACCAAAGTCTGCTACGCTATCGCCGGGAGCGAGTCCAGCTTCGGCGACGAGCATATCGATCAGTTCATCAGGGTATGCGGGGCGAGACCGTCGATAGGCATCGGCTTGCTCAGTAAAATCTCCCAATTGCACGTTATCGATCCTCGAAATTTTTTAGGGTTTCTGGATGTCATGATACGGGATTCTCTCGTGACCCGAACGACGAACGCAAGCGACACGGTGGGGATCGCGCGATAAACCATTCTCGACTCCTCGCCGCACTTGTTTGTCGGTTACAACTCTTCGCTTCATTCCAATGATTTGACGAAAAGTTTGCTCTGCAATACCAGGCGCGTTAATCTTTCGGTCCCTTCTACTATTTGACCAATTCTCAGGAACAGCGTCATGAGATCTGCGACAAGTGCCAACTTGCCTCAACCAATTCAACGACTGATGGCAGTCTTTCTTCAACCGAAGCTGACTTCTTTCGGTCGATTTCCCGGACCAGTGCGCGTGATTATCAGGATGATTGTCGGCGGCCTGATGTTGTTCGCGATGAGTGCGAATTCACCACTTAACGCGGAGCAAACGCGGCCTCAAAAGAACGATGATGCGGAAGCACTAAAGAAGGATGGCGGAAGACAGATCGATTCAAAGAGGTTCGTCGCACAACTGACGCCAAAGTTGAGTGTCGAATTAATCGCCGTCACAACGCCGCAATTTACCGAAGAAACTGATGATTCCAAGCCAGGGGATGCCGCTCATCACCAGTGGTGGCGGCCAGACGGGACGCCATTGGAAGTCGCTCCTGCGGCACCAGCCGGAAAGAAAATCTCATTACGCGCGACGCGTGGCAGCGAATTGATTCGCGAGTTTCTCATTCGGATTGAAGGACTGGATCATCCGCATTCGCTCTGGGGTGCGACGGGTCGCGGCGGTGGTTTTGTTGATGAGGGAAAAGATTCTGCTAAGGAATCCGTGGTTCTCAGACTGACTGACATAGGGGCAACCGCAACACGAACTACGGACGTGGTGATCGCGTTGGCTCACGAGGAATGGGGGCCAATCCAGAAACTGAGTCCCGATGCTAAACCCATTAATGCGATTGAACCACCGGAAAGTTATGGATTCCTGTACGAGGAATTTCAACTGCGCCGCTTCAAAGATGGCTATCAACGCACCAGTTTCTGGTTCAATCCGCTTGCCGATTCCTGGGGACCGATCATTGACTATCGAATCGAAGGGTTCGATCAGGATGGTGAACCTGTGCCCTGCAATACTCATTCGCCGCGATACCCATCTACGACCAATTATTACCCGTTCACGGCCACATTTCAGGACCAACCGAAGCCAGTTGCGCGAGTCGAATACAAGCTTCGACCTTTTCGACATAAGGTGACTTTCAAGAATGTCTCGCTCCTATCGAGCCGTGACACAACGGTTAAAATTGAAACGGTCACTCTTGAGGAAAACATGCGAGCGTGGCCGGGCAAATCCGCCCCACACATGCCAGACGAATTCGACCAAGGATTCAACGATGCCCGTGGCGCTCTGAATGACATGTCCATGTTACAGGTTACTAACATGCCAATTCGCGATGTGCTCGATTACCTCGAGGACCTTCATCACATTAAGATCGAACTCAGCGAGGGGGCAAAGGAATTACATAAGGATCTCGATACCAAAGGAGTGACGCTCAATTCAAAAAACCAATCTCTGAAAGACGTCGTAATACTGCTTCTCCATCCATTCAAACTGAGTTATCTTGTCGAGGATGGTAAACTCGTTATCGCAACGCCACTTGAGGTTCGACACCGAGGTGCCGAACTGCCGCTTAACTTCAACCAGATCCTGGTGCAGTTGTCGTCGTACCCGACGGTAAAATGGGAGGGGATTCTACGAGGCGAGATCAATGACGCGGATGCCAAAACGATCTCAAAACTCGAAGCCGCAATCCTTGACGAGGATCCCGTCATTCAACTGCAAGCGGCAAACGCATTGTACGCTGTCGCCAAGTCGGCCAAATCGGCCATTCCCCACCTGAAAAAGTTAACAACCTCAAACGACTGGCAATTACGCCGCGCAGCCTATTGGGCGCTGGCAGCCATCGGAAGTGATGACTTGAGTACTCTTCCGATGCTCATCGAAGCCTACCCAAAGGATGAGGTTGTTCAACACGACTTGACCGGGTTAATTCGCGAATTCCCTGAACGAGAAGTCGCCGTGGAATTGGAAAAGTATTATCCCACCGGTTCGCCAAGTCTTCGTATTGCGTTACTCCAAGGCGTTCATGGAAGGGCCAAGTCGGCCGAAAAACTGATCCTGCTTGGCTTGTCCGATGCCGAAGAACGGATACGTCAATTTAGCTTTCATTTGGCCAAAGAACTCGAAAAGACAGACGCCGTTGAGCAAGCGATTCGGAACTATTCCAAGAGTGACGGTGTACCGATCAAATGACGAGTTCGAGGGCGGGCCGAAGCGGCCGAAAGTAGCAATGAGAGCGAAGTGAGTAGAAAATACTGCAAGAGTCCGAGGGCTGACGCACCTCGGCTCGCCTCGATCTATGCGCGACTGATAACGCTATTCTAAACCCATTATCTGACGCGCCTGAACCGGCTGTGCCGGACGGCTCGCCTCGGTCAACGCGCGAACGATATCCCTATTCTCATCCCTTCGTCCGACGCGCATAAAAAAGCCTAGGCTAAACCTCGGCGTTTCAGTTCGGCGACGACTGCTTGGACAATCGTGGAAACTTCCTTCGGATTGCTTGATCCGCCGATGCCGGTTGGACAACCGCTGATCGGTTCGTCGGTGAAACCGTGCTGCGCGAGCATGCATTGCAACTTGTTGGCCAGCGTTGCAAGATCCGCTTGTTGATCATCGGACAGGGGTTGACGACCGACACCTGTGTCGAAGCCTCGCAGACGGACTGCCGTTCGGAATCCATCAGGAAACTCGGCCGAAAAGAGCATCGCATCGAATAGAGTCACGATGTCGTATTGCAGCGCTCGTGCTTCGTCGATCCGGTAGGCCACCGTCAGGTCGTAAAGCTTACGAGTCAATTCGGGGACGACGCCCGAGCTCGCGTTTGTTCCGCCATCGCAACCGATCAAGAGCATCGGCATCAGTGCGGCGTCCCAACCGGTGAGGAAGCTGAAGTCTGGTCGTGATGGGCGAACGGCTTGAATCATGCGGATCATGTTCGGGATATCGCCCGACGAATCTTTGATCCCGACGACTTTCGGGCATTCTTCCGCCAGACGTTTGACTGTCGGAACGTCGATTGGGCTGGCGAACATCGGGATGTTGTACAGCGTCACATCGATCGGAGTGTTATCGGCGATCTCTTTGAAGTAGGCGTAAACCGCTCGGGGGCTGAGCTTGTAGTAGTACGGCGCGACAATCGCGACTGCCGTTGCACCCATCTCATAATATTTTTCACACGCACGCACGGTTTCTTTGACATTGGCTTCGGCTGCACCGGCAAGGACGGGAACCCGGCCCCGAACCTGGTGGCAAATGATCTCCATGATCCGGATACGTTCTTCGACGGTGAAGCGGGTAAACTCACCCGTGGAACCGTTCGGGTAAAGTCCATGCACACCCTTCGCGATCAACCAGTCGACGTACCGTCGCAGTTCGCTCTCGTGGATCTCGCCTTTGGCGTTGAGAGGAACAATATTAGGTGTGTAGATGCCTTGCAGTTTGCCGCGTGGTGGCATTAGAGAGCTCACAGTTTGTCAATTTAGCGAGTTTTGGAAAAGTTTGTCGATCTCAGTGAATTTAACGTTTTTCGCCGCAACGTTCACCTTCGACGCCGTCGAATTTTAAGATCGGTCCCGCAACCCTCGATTCGCTAGTGGTTTCCGTGGTCGACATCACAATGGATGCGACCACTACCAACGAAAGCATAAAGTCCAAACTTTCACAGGGAAAACTGAAACAGGATCGGTGCCAACATCAGTCCCATAGGTCGCATGTGTCGCATAAGTCCCATCGCCCGCGCGATGGAACTTAACCGAATCGAACAGTTAAGAAGCGATTGGCCAAACGATCCTTACCGTTGTCGGCCCGTTTGGCGTCGACTGAATTTCGATCTGACCGGAATGTTGATCGATAATTCGCCAGCATTTTGGCAATCCGAAACCCAGCCCGCGGCCTGCTTGTCGACCTGAAAAGAAGGGATCAAAGGCGTGCTCCCTTTCGTCGTCTCGAAACCCGACCCCTTGGTCTGTCATTTCGATGAAGGCTTTTTCCACGTCCGCAGTCGCTGAGATCTGAATTTCCCCGCCGCCCGGCTGCAAAGCCTGAAGACTGTTTCGAAGCAATTCGCTCAGGACGATCGACAGTTGGGTTGAGTCTGCCCGAAGCACGATCGATTCAGGAACCTGAACGGAAACCGTTGAGCGACCGTTTTCTAAGTCGGCTTTGTGCTTAGCCAGTACGCGGTTCACGACTTCAGCCAGGTTGACGACCTGAAACTCGGTGCAGGGGGGCCGTCCGAACAGCATCGTATCAGCGATCATGTCGCGGATGCGGTAAGCTTGAGCCCCGATCGACATCAACATCTGGCGTTTCTGAGGATCCGTTTCGTCTTTCAGCAACATCTGAGCGCGGCCAATGATGGTGGCCAGAGGATTGTTGATCTCATGCCCGGCACCTGCCGCGAATTCTGCCAGTGCTTCGAGTTTGTCACGATCCGGCGAAATCACAAAACTCACGCTGGAGCGTGAGTCAGAGCAATCTTCAGTTGCGTCCGGCATAATTGCACATCACGAATTTAAACAAATGAAAGTCCTGTTTCGATTGTCAGTCATTTGTGAAATGCTCTTTACGCGGAGAGGCTAGCAGTTTTTGTAGCGTGGACTTTAGCCCGCACTACGTGTTGTTTCGCACGAGCTGTAGCCCAAGCTACGGGTTGTGGCTCGCGATTCTCAACTTACGAAAACTGACAACCTTAGAGCGACGATTGCTACTTTGGGAGAAAGCTTGAAGCTTGACTCAAAGAATCAAACTTCAAGCTCGATAATGTCCATAACCCGCGGAATTGAGCTGTGAACAATGCCTCATTCCACGACGCGAGCGTTATCAAATGTTGGGGGTCCGGTGTATTCAAGCCTCAACCGGTTCGACGTCTAGCAGCTTGCACATGCGTTCGACGAGCGATTCGATTTCGAACGGCTTTTGCATGAAATCGTTGGCACCTGATGCTTTCAGGTCAGCGATCTTGTCCTGCTCAACCATTCCGCTGATACAGATGATCTGGGTTCCATCGAGAGCGGAGTCCATCCGAACTCGCTGACAGACTTCTTTACCATTGATATCCGGCAACATGACGTCAAGGACAATGATGTCAGGACGGTACTCTTTAACCATCATCCCTGCATCAAAGCCATTGTTTGCGACTCGAACTTCGAATCGGCCGTCTGCTTCGAGCGCGTCTCGGATCAATTCGACAAGTTCTTCGTCATCATCGACGATCAAAGCTTTTCGACGACCACTTTCGAGCGCATCCGTTGGAATGCCGTTTTCTTTCATGAACCGATAAAGGATGTCACGCGGAATACGGCGGAAACGAGATCCCGGTACACGAAATCCACGAAGCTGCCCAGAGTCAAAGCAACGGATAATCGTTTGCTGACTGACTTTGCAGATCTTGGCGGCTTCGCCAGTTGTAAAGACGGTTTTCATACGGCAGCTCCTCCATCCTTTGCAGGGGCGCACCCGCGGAATCCCCCCACGGGCTGAAAGACGATACCGCATTCGTGCGACATCATTCTTTCACAGTTTTCCGAACTTGAAGGCAGCGAATTTGCAATCCGTCAATTCGCCAGATCACCATCCACTATGCCGAGACTTCGTCAACCACGGCATCGGTTGATAGTGCGGAACCTTCCGAATCTTCCGTGCGTACCGATTGTAACCATTCTGACAAATCGGTCAACGTTCGTTTGCCTGTTTATAACTCCAGGTAGGAAAACTCAACCAAGATTACCCAATGGCTCAGGACGCATCAAATATCGCTGGCCAAACGGTCTGGCTCTTTTAAGTAGAGCAAAAGGATTGTCAGGTCGGCGGGTGTAATTCCACTGATACGACTGGCTTGACCAAGGTCAGCCGGACGAACTTTTGTCAGCTTTTCTTTGGCTTCTCGACGTAACTGTGCAACAGCCTGGAAGTTAAACGTTTCGGGAATACGCACAAACTGGATTTTGTGCTGCCGTTCGATATCAGCCGTTTGACGTCGAATATACCCCGCATACTTGGTTTCAATCTCAACCTGTTGCTTTGCAAGACCTCCAATCGTCAACCCAGCCAATTCAGCGGACATCCCTTCTAATTCGGTCCAGGTGATTTCTGGACGACGCAGCCACTCTTCAAATGTCGAACCCTGATGTCTAAGTTGCTCAATCATTTCCGAAGCCCGAATAATGTCCGCCTCGTGCTTTTCAAACTGCCTCCATCGGTCATCTGTCACAAGACCGATCCGGCGACCCACCGGGGTCAAGCGTCGATCCGCATTGTCCTGTCGCAACAGCAATCGGTACTCAGACCGCGATGTGAACATTCGATATGGCTCATCGACCCCCTTGGTGACCAGGTCATCAATCAACACCCCCAGATACCCCTGGCTACGGTCGATGACTAATGGTGGCTGTTCCGCCAATTTCAGTGCCGCATTGATCCCGGCGAGAAGTCCCTGGCCAGCGGCTTCTTCATAGCCTGTTGTGCCGTTGATTTGACCGGCAAAGTAAAGTCCTGTAACTCGTTTTGTTTCCAGCGACGTTTTTAGCTGAGTCGGAGGGGCGAAGTCGTATTCGACGGCGTAGCCATACCGCATGATTTCAGCTCGTTCGAGTCCCTTGATCGAACGGACCAGTTCATCTTGAACATCCCTCGGCAGACTGGTTGAGATTCCATTGCAGTAAAACTCCCAAGTATTTCGCCCCTCGGGTTCAAGAAAAATGTGGTGCGACGACTTTTCTGCAAATCGAACGACCTTATCCTCAATCGAAGGACAGTACCTCGGACCGGTCGACTGTATCTGGCCGCTGTACATTGGCGCTCGATGTAGGTTTGCTCTTATCAGTTCATGAACATGCTCATTCGTTTCCGTCAGCCAGCAAGGCATTTGTGTCTGCGAAAGCTGGCTCGTTAAAAACGAAAATGGCTGAGGATCGGGGTCACCCGGCTGTTCGGCGCAGGCTGAAAAATCGATTGTCCGCCCATTCAAACGACAAGGCGTTCCGGTCTTAAACCTTTGCAGCTCAAAACCGAGTCGTCTCAGGCAATCCGATAATGTTCCCGTGGTTCCGTCGCCAGCTCGCCCTCCCGCAGTCTGAGCCTCGCCAGTGTGCATGATTGCCTGAAGGAACGTCCCCGTCGTAATGACGACTGCACGGCAGCGATAGAGACCTCCTCCTCGGACTCGGACGCCGGAAACGCGGTTCGAAGCTTCGTCGCTTGGCGAACCATCCCCGTCAACGAGGATCTCCTCGACCAGTTCCTGCCGTAGAGTGAGTCCCGGCTGGGCTTCGATCCGGTATTTCATCTCGAACTGATAGGCTTTTTTATCGGCTTGGGCACGGGGGCTATGCATGGCCGCCCCCTTGCTTCGATTGAGCATGCGAAACTGAATTCCAGTCGCATCGATGACTCGGCCCATTTCACCGCCGAGTGCATCAATCTCGCGGACAATCTGCCCCTTGGCAACTCCGCCGATCGCGGGGTTGCAGCTCATTTGCCCCACGCTGTCGCAGTTCATCGTCAACAGTACGGTTCTGGCCCCAAGTCGCGCAGCAGCCAACGCAGCCTCGCAGCCCGCGTGCCCCGCTCCAATCACCGCCACATCAAAATCATAGAAACTTGTTTTCATCCGAGCAGGTTACCAAATCTGTAACAGGACTTCAGCATTCGACATCGTTTTTCGGCAAGCTAGCCGACGCAGCGGAAACGAGTTAAATTATTTGCAGATGGAAATGACCGAGTTTCCGTTAAACCACTTCATCTCGGTTCCCACACTCGATCATCATTTGAGAAGGATCGACTCATGTCACTACGGTCAAACGAACGTCAACTGGTCTGGTTATTATTCGGAGTTATTGGCGGACTTTGTCTTGCCTACTTCTGGCCGCACGAACATGTTCTGGCAAGTGCGACGGATCGCGATGCAAAATTCGCAATCTGCACCGTTGAAGTCGGTCAGGGGAGTCCTGATGCCGTATTTGTCCTCGACTTCACGACCGGTCGATTGCAAGGTGGATTGCTGAATCCTCAGGCTCAAGCGTTTACGAACTTCTGGTTCGCCAACGTCGCTCAGGATTTCAAGGTCGGAAAGAATGGAAAATACACGATGATTCCAGGGACTGGACTCTTGAATGCACCTGCAGGGGGCGGCGGCGGGGCGATCGCGTCAGGAGTGATCTACATTGCCGAAGTGACGACGGGAATGGTCGGCTGCTACCGGTTCAACTATGTGAATTCGCCTCAACCATTGCCGCCAAGTCCATTGCAGCCAGTGGATGTTTTCCCATTCCGGGAATCGAAGTAAATCCGTGTCCACTGGGTCGAAGAAGACTCCAATCCAGTGGAGAGATCTTTTTTGCCTCAAGCGGGAACTGCATGTCGTCGTTTAACCCCATTTTCCGCACCCTTTAAAATACTCATCAAATTAGGCTTGCGC
>JBAXBD010000177.1:0-9933 GCA_037142165.1 Schlesneria sp.
TGAACCATTGACTTCCAGATTGACCCCTGGCCAATCTGGAACGTCGACTGCAACTGCTCGTCGGTCAAGCTTACAGCAGCGTTCAACAGGTTACCGTTGACCCAGGTTCGATGCTGATGAAGTCGATTCAGTAGCTCAGACGTGTTCATGGCGCTCCTTCGGATCTTGTTCGCAGTATTGTAACGGTTCACTCACCGCCGCCGAAAGAACTGCATCCGGAAGAAAAAGGGGACTGGCTCCGTCCGCGGTGCCTGTCCCCCTTTTTCTTTATTTTTCCTTGAATGTTCCATAACCGAAAATAAGTCTCATGCGTCGATCTCATCAGCGCGTGTTTACGGTCATCTGAAAAAGCTCGGAAAGAATTGAACATAATCCGAGGAGGCAAATGACGATCCCGTGAACTTTTTTTGCGCCGGGCGCGAAATGCGCGGCGACCCATGCGCCAGAGTAAGTTGCTACCACTAAACAACACAAATTAATCAACGAACAACAAAATTTAATCAACGGCGGTACATCGTTATCCAGTCCGTATGATATAAGCTCAAGTCCGACGAATGATATGAGATTAAGTGCAACGAGGACGACAATTAACGTCAACCAGCCCGCAATCAGAGCCCCAACACTTCTTACGATTGTCCGGACAAGAGCCGAAAGTGTGAAGCGTGGCGTTTCCAGCGGTTCGCTTGCGAGGCTGTCACCACGTTTGGTCGACAATGCAAGCGTACCCGACGATGGGTATAGCGATGCCAAGCCTGACAGGTTCGACAGGAGGAGCGCCTGCGGATAGTTTTTGGGAAATAGAAAATTCTGCGGTAACTCACGAGCTTTCCACGCAGTTCCAGGTTCGAAATAGAGAAACGGGGAGTTTCCCACGGTCTGCGGCAGGGCATCAGGCAAGTACTCAGAGGCCCAACGTATGAAATGCTCGTAGGCGCGGCGCTTTTGTTTCCCCTTACTTTTTGTAACGAATGGCAAAAAGAGGACAACCTGCTCGGGCGGCACCAGTTCACTGATACGCCCGAGCTCCCAGCGGATACCCATCGTCGAGCCGACCTGTACGATAATAAGTTTGGACTTTTTTATCAGATCCTTGACCACATCTTGCCAAGCGTCGTCATCCACGTACATGCGAGCTGCACCCAACTCTGGCAATTCCTCTCCGGGTCTGCCTATTGCAACAAAGGGGCCAAACTTACCAGCCACTCCAGCTAAACACTGCTCGTAAGTAAGTCCAATCAGCACTTCCAACCCATGCCAAATCTGTCTCCACAATGAGTCTTCGGATCGACTCCCATCATCTACGAAGGACCTCAGGAAGAGCACGGGAGGACGCGAATCATCCACCATCGCTTCAATTGCCGATTTCGTTGTCAATTTTCGTGCGGGGAAATAGCAAGCAACTCCAAGGCAGATCCATTGAACGCAGGTATACAAGGCATTGGATCTCGAGGCCTGCTCCGAGACGAAGGGAACCCAGGACGAGGCAATGATGAGCCCCCCGATCCCAGCCCAGAGTCGTGCAAGTTTCATGTTTCGGTAAGGCGGTAGTGCTTGATATGTTTCCCCGTTCTGGGTGACGTAACTCCAAGCGTGGCGTCTTTGCCATGCCGGTCCGGATCTCACCAAAAATTGGTAGATTGAAGCACCTACCACCGCTCCAAACGATAGAAAAAGCATGAGCATTACACAGGAAATAAAGCAGGCCTCTGGGTCGTATTGATAAGACGAGGTGTATTGATTAACGAACTCGATTAGCCATGGAATCGACAAAATGCAGCCGGAAATGAATGCATAGCGTCTTTTCCGCCGTTTCAACATCGCGGCGCAGAAGAAACCGGCGAATATCATGCCAGGAAGTTTGACGCCGATTTTTTGTGGCATCGTTTCAGCGGTGTACATCTTGCCGGCCTCTAACGCGAAGTCGGACAAGGCCGTTGCGCAATATCCTGCAGACACAGCACCTAAAATCACGGCGATCGAAAGGTCGCGGATTCGCAAAATGAGCACCCCTGGTATGGCATCGTAATTGGAACTATGGATGCAACCGTCAGAAGGCCCTCCGCTTCCGAGGTTATACGAAAGACAAAAAAGGGGACAGGCACTGGGGACGGAGCCAGGCCCCTTTTTTTGAAATTCCGGATCATTGCGATCCTTATTCCGTTCCGCCCCGTTCGGTTCCCCGGCAAACCCATCGTTATTTTTTCTGAACCTATAAACCCGGTACAATACTTCAATGAGTGCTGGTGCTCGGTGCTCGGTGTTCGGTGTTCGGTAACTCACACGACAGTGAGTCGCTTGCACGTTTCTAATAAAATCTCCAATACAGCCATTGCCAACACAATGGCCGTCAACACAGACTCGACAAACGAACCGCGATAAGTTGAGGTGAGAATTGGCTCCCGTTTTTAATTGCTTACGGTTTTTAGCTCTCGTTGCGTGTATAGCGGTTTCCATCGTCAATGCTGATGAACGACCGAATTTGTTGTTCATTGTGGCCGATGATCAGGCCGAATGGACGATGGGTTGTTCGGGCAATAAAGAGGCGAAAACCCCCAATATGGACCGGCTGGCGCGGGACGGCGTTCGTCTGACGAATTGCTTTACTCCGACGCCGGTCTGCAGTCCCTCGCGAGTCGCCATTCTGACCAGTCGCTATGGTACGGAGGTCGGCATCTACGACTGGCTGAATCCCAACAAAGAACCGTTGCATGGTCTGGACCCTGCCACCTTTGCCTGGCCGAGAATCCTGTCTGCTTCCGGTTATCGGACGGGACTTATTGGAAAATGGCATCTTGGATTACAGGAACAATTCCAGCCCGATAAATTTGGTTATCAGTATTTCATGGGTTTTCTGGGTGGCGGCACAACACTATTGAACCCGGAATTGACAGTCGATGGTCGAACGCGAACTGTGAATGGCTTCATCGTCGATTTGCTGGCCGACGACGCCCTGGAATTTTTGAGGAAGGACTCAGGCCGTCCGTTCGCGCTGTCTGTGCATTTTCGCGAACCACACGCTCCTTATACGCCCCTTCCCGAAGGCGAAACGAAGTGGTCCGCCAGCGTCGATCCCATAGTCCCGAATCCCGATTTTCCCAAGCTGAATATTCCCAGGGTTAAACAACTCACCAAAGACTACCTGGGAAGTGTTGCGGCCATCGATCGCAACCTGGGACGGATTCTTGACGAACTGGATCGGTTGAAACTGAGCGACAATACGCTGGTGATTTACACGAGCGACCACGGGTACAACATCGGCCAGCATGGCATTCTGCACAAAGGAAACGGGACGTGGATCCTGACTGAGAATCCCCCTGCAACCCAGAACATTCCGTCCGGTCTGCGACCAAACATGTATGACACGTCATTGCGAGTGCCTGCCTTGATCCGCTGGCCGAAGCGAATCCCAGCGGGAAAAACAATCGAGCGCACGATCACGCATCTCGACTGGCTACCGACGATTTTGTCCGCGACGAGGACGACTCTCCCTTCCAACACCAGGATTCATGGACAGACCATCCTGCCACTGATCACAGGGGAAGGTCCACTGAATCGTACCGACGATCTGTATACAGAATTCAGTGTTCAGCACACGATGCGCGCTGATATGCGTTCGTATCGCACGGCGCAGTGGAAATTGACTCAGGACTTTCTGAACCCTGCTCGTGACGAACTCTATGATCTGCAAGTGGACCCAGATGAAACAAACAACCTGGCCAATTCAGACCGGCAGGACGCCCAGACCGCGTACAAACACCTGGCTCAATTGATTCGAGCCAGAATGACCGAACTCCACGATCCCTTTTTGAAATGAAGGCAGAAAAAGGGGATCAAAAAAAGGGACAGGCACTGAAACAAAATAGCGGCCGAACAAACGGGACAGGCACCTCGGACGGAGCCAGTCCCCTTTTTTGAATCGTTTATCGCGCGATTGCATCAAGGACGGAACGGACTTTCCTGGTCAATCCAATGGTGGTGAATGGCTTTTGCAAAAACTCGTCAGCGTTGTCGGTGACTCCACGACGGAACACGACTTCGTTTGCGTAGCCACTCATGTAAATCACACGGATGCCGGGCCGCTGCAACTTAATTGCATCGGCAACTTTCTGTCCACTCATTTCCGGCATGACCACGTCGGTCAGCAAGAGATCAATGATCCCCGGAAAATTGGCGGCAAGCTGAATCGCCTCCTGACCTCCGTTGGCTAGCAGGACTTGATATCCGTTCGCCTCCAGGCCGGTCTTGACGATCTTTCCAACGGCAATCTCATCCTCAACGACTAAGATCGTTTCGTGACCCTTGAACGAACGTGGCGCAGCACTCGGCTCAGAACTTATCGCCGATTCCGTCTCGGCAGGAAATAAAATCCTGAAGGTGGTACCGATTCCAACTTTGCTTTCCAATGAAATACCTCCACCGCATTGTTTAACAACGCCATGGACGACCGACAGTCCGAGCCCGGTCCCCTTGCCGACTTCTTTTGTCGTGAAGAACGGCTCGAAAATCTTATTTGTGATTTCGTCTTTCATCCCAACGCCAGTATCAGCGATTGAGAGTTCAACATACTTACCCGGTGTCAGGTCCGGGTAAGTCGTCAAGTCGGCATTTTCGAGTGTGAAGTTACGGGTCTGGATCCGCAACTCCCCCCCAGAGGGCATCGCATCTCTGGCATTCACAACCATATTCATGATTAACTGTTCAAGTTGTCCTGGTGGGGCCTTGATCGGTGAGACTTTCGGGGCGAGTGTCAGGGTCAACGAGATATCCTCTTCAATCAGCCGACGCAGCATTTGAGCCATCTTTTCGACAAACAAGTTCAGATCAATGGTTTTCATCTCGACGACAACGCTGCGGCTGAACGCCAATAGCTGCTGTGTGAGGCGAGCGGCTCGCTCACCAGCATCGAGGATTGCCTCAATTGCCTCTCTGTGAGGTGCGGCGGCGGGCATTTCCGTGAAGATCAGGTTGCCATAACCCATGATGATGGTCAGAAGATTGTTGAAGTCATGAGCGACACCACCAGCAAGTTTCCCAACAGCGTCCATTTTTTGCGATTGGAGGAACTGGTTTTCCAGACGATTTCGTTCCGTTTCGAATCTCTTGCGCTCGGTGATGTCGATGCACGCGCCAATGATCCGCGCCGGTTGACCAGAGTCGTCGCAAATGACTCGACCGCGACTGTCCAAAGTGCGAATTGAACCATCGCGACGGAGGATTCGCTCTTCCGTCGAGAAGGTAGACCCATCAAGACAAGCCTGATGAATCTTGGCACGAACGGATGGGAGGTCGTCGGGATGAAGATGACCAAAAAATATCTCTATCGACAGTTCAATTTCTTGCGGGGAATAACCATAGATTCGATAGAGTTCGTCCGACCATGTGAGATGATTTGTACGGACGTTCCATTCGAACGAACCCGGATGTGCTATTTCCTGTGTTTCCTCAAGCAATTCATGTTTCGCACGGAGCTCTTCCTCGATGTGCTTTCGTGCAGACACGTCGCGCACGGTACTCAGAACCTGCAGTTCGCCCGTCGTTTCAACAAGACTCAAATGGACCTCAACCGGAATCACCGTTCCGTTCTTGCAGTGGTGCCGTGCCTCAAATATCGGGCATTGCCCCTGATTCAACATCGTCATCAGGGATTCCATCTTTTCTGGTTTCAATTCGAAATCGAAAGCATACGGAGTCAAACCAATTAATTCGTCTCGGGAGTAACCTAACTGCGCACAAGCCCGATCGTTGACATCAATGATGATTCCATCCAATCGATGCAGAAAAAAAGCATCGGGAGTGTTTTCGACAAATCTTCGAAATCGAGCCTCGCTGACATGCAGTCTCTGTGTTGTCTGACTGTTTTCAATTGCAATACACGCGAGATATTCGATTCGAGAAATCAAAGTGCTGAGTCGCTCGTCCGGAAGGCCAACCTCACTTGAGTACACGGCAAACGTCCCCAAAACCTTATTTACTCCACTCTTTCTTGAACGAATGGGGACCGACCAGCACGCGCGCAGGCCATTTGACAGCGCCAGGTCGCGGAAATTGATCCACAACGGATCGGAGGCAATATCAGCGACGAAAACGCTTTCACCACGAAAGACAGCCGTACCACATGATCCAACCTGCGGACCGATTGAAATTCCTTCAATCGCGTCATTGTAGGATTTCGGGAGTTTGCCACCTGATCCGACATGCAAATGAACGCCATCGGGGTCTAGTAAAAGGAACGAGCAGCTTACGCTGGGAAGTTCTGCTTCAATGATTTCTACGAGATCATGCAGAACTTCGTTCAACGGTGCCGCTTCAGCAATCCGTTCCAGAATTTTCTGCTGCCGCAATAAGTCTTTCTCCACGGTCTTCAACAAGCAATCACTTAACCGCAATTGTTCTTCATTCCGTTTGCGTTCAGTCAAATCGACCAGCACGACAAAGCACTGTTTGCTGTCTTGCGAGACCGATGCTTCGAAACGGACGAACAATGTTGATCGGTCATCCAATAAGACCGTCAGTTCAGTCGATATTTTGGCCCCGACCGAAAATATCTTTGCAAGAATTTCCGTCAAAGCGAGTTGGTCGTTCTCAACAAGAAATCGTCTGAAATTTGTTCCGAGCAATCGGTCGCGACAGATGCCCAGGAGACTGACGCTGGCGAGATTGACATCGACAATCGTGCCATCTGGCGCAAGGTTGAGGTAACAAACCGGAGCGAAGTCAAAACGTTCTGTAAAACGCTTCAGACTCGCTTCAATTTCAACTCTGGCAGCACACAGTTCCTGGCTCTGTATTTCCGACTCGATCTGATGAACCTGCAACTCATGTTTGAGCCGCAGCAGGTCCGCCTCCGTCTGAGGCTCACGGGAAGATGTATTCTCTTTCAGCCGCAATTCTGCAGCATGTCGCAAATCATCGTGATCACTCGCAGGACGAAGATTCATTTGCTGTTGCCTTTTTTGGCATTTACGACTTGGACGCTGGTTTCGGCCTCGACGTTCCCGGCGAACGACATCTCTGTAAACGTGATGACCACGCTACTAATTCGGTTGTCCGATGGTTCGTACTTCTCAGTGCCAACTGCAGGATTTTGCGAAAGATTCGACTTTTGACTCAATTCGTTCTTCTTCAGTCAGGGGTTTTGGCGCACTCCATCACTTGAAGTGCCCTGGAGCGTAGCGTCTTCTACGGTATTGGTCATGTCTGGCAGCCTTGTTTTAAAGCGTTTCCTGTCCAGGACGATGAATTCAAAAACGGGAACAGGCACCGCAGACGGAGCCAGTCCCCGTTTTTGAATTCATCGTAATCCCCTTGTGCCCAGCCAATGACCGGCGTGATCTGGCCATGATGAGATTTGTGATCCTGCTATCGGACGAAGGCCGTAGCCGTGACCTCCGTTTCCGTAGACGTGCAACTCCGCTGGAACGCCGTGTCGCTTCAAGCCGGCGTAAAACAGAACCGTACCGAGCGAGGAGGAGCGGTCGTCATCAGTGTGGACAAGAAATACGGGGGGGCAGCCTTTGGGCACCGTTACTCCTTCGATGAGTTCGCCACGTTCGCTGTCGTAGAGGTTCCACGGGTAGATGAGCAACGCGAAGTCGGGACGATGAGAAACGTCGTCAATCGAGTCAATGCGCTCATAGGTGAGCCGCCCGGAGGCGCTGAGGAGTCGTGCACCCACCTGACCCCCTGCCGACAAGCCGAGCAGCCCGATGCGATCCGGTTGAAGCCCCCACGGGTTGACCCGTGAGCGGATGAGGGCAAGACTGCGCTGCGCATCTTGAAGTGGCCGTCCCCAACCAGGATCGTCAGCGCCGTTCTTCGTGCGATAGCTGAGTACAAAGGCAGTAACCCCAATCCGGTTCAGCCACTCGGCCACTTCGGTCCCTTCCTTATCGGGAACGACTTTCCCGAAACCGCCACCGGGCAGAATCAGAACTCCGGTCCCGTTGGGTTTCGGGGCGAGGTGAACCGTGAACGTCGGACGCGTGATATTGACGACTCGCGTGACCGGAGGATTTTCGTTTGCGACTGGCGACTGCTTCTCGCCGATCAGCCGTGTTGTTTCGCCGGGGGCAAGGTCCGGCCAGACATCCATGGATTCCTCAGCAAAACATAGACGGCTCGCCAGCAGAGTCACTACCAACAGCAGTTGTTTCATGATGGAGTTACACCTGAAAGGTCATGCGAATATTTCTTTCACAACGCGAGCGGGTTCTACCCCCGTCAGCTTGAAATCAAGCCCTTGGAAACGGTGAGTCAGTCGCTCGTGGTCGAGCCCCAGCAAATGCAGAACGGTCGCATGCAGGTCGCGAACGTGCACGGGGTTCTCAGCCGTGTTGTAACTGAAGTCATCCGTCGATCCGTACGTGAGCCCTGGTTTCACGCCGCCACCGGCAAGCCACATTGTAAAGCAGCGCGGATGATGATCACGCCCCGCCTCGGGACTGTCCCACTGGCCTTGTCCCGCGACACCTCTGCCGAATTCGCCACCCCAGATCACCAGCGTGTCATTCAGCAGGCCACGCTGTTTGAGATCGGTAATGAGCGCAGCCGTCGGTTGATCCACATCGCGGCATCGAGCGGTACACCACGACGGCAGCCGGCTGTGATGATCCCAGTCAGGATGGAAAAGTTGAATGAAACGGACATCACGCTCGGCCAGGCGCCGGGCCAGAATACAGTTCGCTGCATAGCTGCCGGGACGTCGCGAGTCAGGGCCGTAGAGCTGAAACGTGGCGTCCGTTTCGTCACTCAGATCAATGAGTTCCGGCACGCTGGTTTGCATGCGATAGGACATCTCATACTGCCGGATGCGAGTCGCAATTTCCGGGTCACCGGTCTCGGCCAGGTGTTGCTGATTCAATTCCGCCAAGCCGTCGAGCATCCCTCGCCGCAGTTCGCGCGGCATGCCGTCCGGGTCGCGCAGATAGAGTACCGGCTCGCGCGCGTTTCGGAGCTTCACCCCTTGATAACGCGACGGCAGAAATCCGCTTCCCCAGTAATGATCGTAAAGCGGCTGATCGCTCGGTCGTTGCATCTTCGAGATCATCACCAGGTAATCCGGCAAATTGCGGTTGTCGCTGCCGAGTCCGTAGCTGACCCAACTGCCGATACTCGGCTTCCCTGGAATCTGGTTACCGGTGAGAAACTGTGTCATGGCCGGCGCGTGGTTGATCTGGTCGGTGTGCATCGACTTGATGAAGCACAACTCGTCCGCAACCTTCGCAATGTGCGGCAGCCATTCGCCGACCGTTGCACCACTTTCACCGCACCGACGAAATTTCGCGCGTGACGGCATGACAAGCTGCTTCTGGCTCGCGGTCATCGTCGTGAGCCGCTGGCCCTGACGGACCGAATCGGGTAGTTCCTTTCCGGCCCATTCCATCAGCCCCGGTTTGTCGTCGAAGAGTTCAAGTTGCGACGGTCCTCCGGATTGAGTCAAGAAGATCACCCGCTTCGCACGTGCGGTGAAATGAGGCAGGCCGACGGCTGGCGACTCGTTCGCAGCGTCGGCAGACAGTGTCGTTCGCGCGAGCAAGTGAGCCAGCGCCGCCGCGCCGACTCCGTGTCCGAGAAAGTGTCGGCGAGTTACCTCGAGTGCGGCTTCAGATGTATTGGTCAAGTGATTGGACATCGTTTGTAGGATGGTTATTCGTGATTCAAAGCCTCGTCCAGATTCAGGATCATACTCGCAACCAGAGTGTAAGAAGCCAATTCGGCATCGGACTGAGTCTGCTCAGAATGTTGATAGTTTGTTTGACTCAGAAACTTGCGTGCGTCGGCGTGATGCGAACGGTAGTAGATCAACGCTTGATCGAGTTCGCGTACAAGGATCGCGGTTTCGTGTGGTGTCGGCGGGCGCGAGATGACTCGGCGCGTCATCTCGGTCAGACGAGCCGTCGGATCAGCATCCGCTTGTATCGCGTGACCGGCCAT
>JBAXBD010000178.1:0-9899 GCA_037142165.1 Schlesneria sp.
GTGCACGAAACCGAAAAGAATCCTGACGAAGCATCACTGCCAGAAGCATCCGACTCGATTCATCTCTTCTACGACGAGCACGGCATACTTCCTGCCGTCTGGCAAACACGGAACCGTTGGTGGGGCAGTGCCGTCGCTGCCCTTTATCGCAGAGTGAGCTGGTTGCAGACGAACATTCTTGCGTTGACCTGGATTTTATCCGTCGGAGTTTTGCTGTTTGTTTTTCGGTCTTTTTGTCTGGGGCGAATCCGTTACCACAGTCACCGTTCGTCTCTTGACGGCATCACCGCCGTTCGACGGCAACTTCACCGCCAAATCATCAGGATCAGCCCGGAGGACCTGGATGGAACCGGGCACGAATTGGCGAATCAGTTATTTGTTAATGACGTGGATACCCTGCAAAATCGGCTGTTTCGCTCGTTTTCGACGATCTGCCGCTATCCGCTAGAGTTGCTCGGATTGTCATTTGTCTTGCTCAGTCTGAACTGGCAACTCTCTTTGCAGTGGATCGCTGCATTGGTGCTTGGACTGTTGTTAATGAATGGTGTTCGCCGTACGGCATTGCAGAAAAGTCGTCTTGCGGAAGATCGTGGTCGGGAAGAACAACAAGTCTTATTGTCAACGTTTAAAAACGCGAGACTCTCTCGCGGGCTGGGCATTGAGCGTGACGAGCACGAACAGTTTCAGAAGCATCTGAATCGCTATCATACTCGATTGAATGATTTCCAGATCGCGTCCGACGCGATTGATCATCCGGGCCCGTTAGTCGTCTCCGCCTGTGCCGGATTAATGGCGTTTCTGGTTTTTCTTGTTTGCAGCAACGTTTTGACGTCAAAGGCAGTCTCCTCTGTCGACAAACTGACTGCTGCCGACGGACTAACGTTCTTTGCTGCTGTTGCGTTGTCGATCCCAAGTATTTTTGCCTTGAAATTGCTCCCCACATTTCATCATGACCTGAGTCTGGTGGCTGAGAAAATTCAGCGGTATCTCAATCGTGTTCCGACCGTCAGTCAGGCGATTGGTGCCAAATTTCTGCAACCCATGGCTAAGACGCTTCACTTTGAGAACGTCAAGTATGTCTCGCAAAGTGGACAGAAAATTCTGGACGGCGTCGATTTCAGATTCGAGGTTGATAAATGCTATGCAGTCGTCTCGGCTGATCCGCTGGAAGCGAAGGCGGTCGCTTTAATGCTGCCACGATTTATCGAACCGCGCGAAGGTCGCGTCATGATTGACGGCGAGGATGTTGCCTGGGTGACATTGGAATCGCTGCGAGCAGAGACAATCTTTGTTGCAGCCGATGATCCTCCGTTTGAAGGAACAGTCTTTGAAAACATCCGTGGAGGACAGGCGGATCTGACGCTGCACCAGGTGACCGAAGCCGCGAAAATTTCCCATGCTCATAATTTTATTATCAAGCTTTTCAATGGTTATGAAACGGTCCTGACTGGAGAGAGAGATTCGCTGGATGTCGGCCAGAGATTTCGGCTTGGGCTGGCCCGTGCCATTGTTCGTAACCCGGCACTGCTGATCATTGAAGAACCGTGGGCCCCCCTGGATGATGACACGAAAGCCTTGCTGGCTGATGCGTATGATCGCATTTGCCGCGAACGGACAGTCATTTTCCTGCCGGCTCGCATGTCGACGGTTCGTCGTACCGACCAGATACTGGTCCTTCACGAAGGGAAAGTTGCAGCGTTCGGACCTCATTCAAAACTGGTGGCCCAGTCCCCTATCTACCGACATTGGGAATACATGCATTTTAACGAATTCCGTCGTGAAGCGCCATTCCCCGTTGGTTGACATTTCCCGCCTGACCCGCGCTACTGTGGTACGGGAGCGATTTGCAAATCACTCCCTTGGGTCGTTATCCAGGAGTGAGACGGAATGGGTAGAATTTTGACGGCGTTTCGAGCATTTTTCGGAACACTGTTTAACAGGGAAATAGCCTCGAAGGTGCGGGAAGCGATGAGTCTTCCCGGTCTCGTTTTGGAAGAGGCTCGCACTCAACCCGCGCCGACGCCCGTCCAGTTACCGCCTCCCATCGAACGCAAGCCCGCGCAAAGCGAAGCAATCACGCTGCTGGCGACCCTTCAAAGGGAAGCTCGACTCGTCGATTTCCTGAAAGAAGATTTGAGTAATTATTCGGACGAACAGGTGGGCGCTGCAGTGCGTGAGATACATCGTGACAGCAAAAGCGTTCTCGACCGTTTCTTTGCCATCAAGTCGATCCGCGACGACGAAGAAGGAACTTCCATTGAAGTTCCTGCCGGGTTCGATGCAGGCAGGTATCGACTGACGGGAAAGTTAACGGGTACGGCACCATTTCACGGAACTTTGCGGCATCACGGATGGGAAGCAACACGCTGCGAACTTCCTGCATTTACGGGAAGTGAGTCTGCCGCGAAGACGATTGCTCCTGCTGAAGTCGAGGTCCACTAGGATTCCACTCCACGTTGCCTGAAGAACGGGTCTGACTCCCTACCTGTCGTTTGCCCAGAGAAACCTAACACCATCCATGATGGGTCTGTTCGGGCTAAGCCATTCAAATCAATTTTGAATTAACGATTGGAAGAAAATGGCCACTGGGGTGTCGAATTATTCGTCGGAGCGGATCCCGACGAACTGCTGTTCGGCCACTGACCCGCTGAAGAGCCAGAGGATGGCCTGGCCGATGGACTGTTAGACGACCAAAGCGAGGACATTTCACTGGTCTGGTTCGATGTTGCAGCATTCAGCTTGCTGAAACTGCCATTGCGGATTTGAGAATTCAGACTCGATGTTTCGACCGCCTCGGACATCCCCCCTTTAAAGGTGGTGTTCAAGTTTTGCTTTGGAGAAGGGTTCGTCGTGTTTGGCCATGTGCCATCGTATGGTCGTGAACTGCCGTCGGCTTTTCCCTTTTCGATTTTCACTCTACCAGCGAATTCTGTTCGTCCATTTCCTGTTGAATCGAAACTCATTCCGACCGGTACAATTTTATCGTTGTCTGGCCGTTTGAAAGTGAATCCAGACAAGATCGGAAACATGTTACCCGGCCCGGCACTGAGCGCCAGTTGGGTTGCTAACTGTCGCGACTGATCTGATTTGTTGACTTGTTGATTTGTATCGGCAGGCATTCCATCCTCTTGTCCCCAAGCCGTTTGAACCGGCGCGTCTGACTCTCTTGAGTTGTTCGAGTGACTGACAGAATTTTGCGATTTTGTCGAATCCATTGTTGCCGAAGCACCGGTCACCTCATCCTGATCCCAGGACGGTTGTAAACCGTTCAGCCCCCGAACATTGACTCCTGAAACGCGCGATTGGCCTCGTTCAGCCATTGAAGGGAGACTCTGGATCTGATTTTGGATTTGTCGACGGACGGCGACGTCGTGTTTTCGCCGGTCCAGTTCTGCTTCAAGATCTTCAATGCTCATTGAACTGACATTGGCATTGTTCTCAGGTGGCAATGATCCGGTTAAACCGTTCGAAGACCGACGGTCTGCTGACGCGATTTGTTCATCGCCAGAACGCTCTTTTGGAAATAGCTTGGCAAGGTAACGTTGCGTTTCTTCTTCTGTCGCGCCCGCTCGGAACATGGCAAAAGCGTCTGAATAGCGATTTTGATGAGCGTACAATGCTCCAAGATTAGCCATCGCTCCCTTGTGCTTCGGGTCAATCCGTAGCGCCTTTTTCAAGGTCTCTTCAGCTTGCTCTTCATTTCCACGCAGGGAATACGAATACCCATGGTCACTCAGCAAATTGACATCTTGCGGACGTGCTTTCAGTGCAGCCAGGTAATGATAGTCGGCAGCCGAAAACAGACGTTGCTTGTCCGCAATAATTGCCAGTCGATGATTGACGACGGGACTCTCAGGCGAAAGTAACAATGCTTTGTGATAGACGACGCGTGCATCTTCGTATTGCTTGTTTTTCCGGAGAAGATCACCCTCTTTGATGAGTTCGTCGACTTGAGATGTTTTCTTTGTTGATTCGGCGGCCAGCTTTTCCTTGCCTGTGCCGGTCGTTGGAAGCACTTTTCGACCAGCCTTTCTCTCTTTGTCGCTACGGTCTAAGCCGTCGTCAGTTCCTGCAAGATCCTGGACCCGCGTCTTTGATTTGGACCCGTCGTTTGGCGTCGTTGCCAACCTGCTACCAGGTGACAGACAACCGGAACTCGTGAATGCGACAAATATTGCCGCTCCGAGATAAATCAGACGTGAATTGTTGTTAAACATTCAACCGTCCCTGGTTGAAAGAGGAATTGAACAGGCTATTTGCCAAGGCGTTCCGACAATGGAATTATCTGCATTTGATGTGTACAGATGATTTTTTCGAATGAAGTGACCCGAAATCTTCCCCTTTGTCAGGGGATATCGAAAAAAGTCTAAAGGTTTGGCAAATTTCTGTCGAGACGAGGTTTGCCTGGATCAGCCATCCTAGACCTCCCAGATTGCTTGTCTGAGGTTGAAACTTACTTGGAGCAACTGATGAAATTACATTCTGAGATTTTGTCTGGCCATTCTTTCGCTTTGGGTTAAAAGTCGTGACTGAGAATTTCAGTGAACGAAACGACATTTATTAGGCGAAACGACCAATTCTGATAGCGATTACTCCATCCCTTTTTAGCGATGGTCAGATAGATCTGATTTAAAATGCCATCTCAAGCGTTCGCGCCTATAATCTTCGTTGGTAGTCCAATCGATGGCAGTCCCACACCTCGGGTCCAGCAGCGAAAATTTGGGCTTATTGAGCAATCGCGACCCTCCTGAGGATGGTATGAGATGTTGAAAATCGTGTTCTCGGCGTGTTGGCTCTTCCTTCCTCTCGCTTTAATCGCGAATGATTTTCCGCAGTTTCGAGGCTCTAACGGGATCGGAGTGGCTGAATCGACGGAAATTCCACTCTCGTGGTCGATGACAGATCACGTTGCGTGGAAGATTGAAGTCTCAGGTGCTGGCTGGTCACAACCGGTCTTGATTGGCGAAAAGCTTTATCTCACGACGGCCGTGTCGGAAAAGAACCTCAAGCCCAAAGACTTTTCCGATGGAGTCAAGATGCCGCAAAGTATGGGTCTTGGAGGGTTGACGCGAGCCCCGAACACTCTCATTCAATGGCAGGTTCACTGCTACGATGCGAAGACGGGCGAGCGACTCTGGGTTGAAACCATTTCTGAAGGTAAGCCGAAATACCCCGTCCACCCATCGAACACCTACGCGACCGAATCACCTGTCGCTGATGCAAACGGTGTCTACGCCTTTTTTGGAGCAACAGGGACCGTTGCCGGGTTGAGTCACCAGGGGCAGATTCTTTGGCGACAGGAACTTGGAGCCTTTTCAACAAGCAACGGGTTTGGCACCGGCAGCTCAATGGCAATTCACAACGGCAAAGTCTTTGTTCAACACTTTACCGCCGGAAGCGGGATACTGGCCTGCTTCGATACCAAAACGGGCGATCAGCTTTGGCGCTCTGACCGCAAAAAGAATGAGAGCTCATGGAGTTCACCAATCATCTGGCAAAACAATATGCGGATCGAACTTTTGTCGTCAGGTAACGACTTGATTTGCAGCTACGATCCGGAAACAGGACGTGAACTCTGGAGATTGGGAAACGTCAAATCCCCGACCGCTTGTTCGATCGCAGCAGACAACCGTCAGATCTACTTTGGGGGATCAGATCCATTCTCGACCGGACCATTATTTGCCATGCAGGCTGGTGCGTCAGGAGATATCTCACCGAAGAAAAAAAATGAATCGTTCGATACGTGCCGTTGGGTTGAAGCCAAAGGTGGTCCGGGGATGCCATCTCCTGTTTCGACGGGTGCCTATGTTTACGTCGTCGATAAAAACATTTTGAAGTGCTACGACGCGGAATCGGGAAACCGTCTTTACCAGAATCGACTTCCGTCCGCGCCGATGGTTGCGGCATCACCAATCGTGATTGGTGACAAACTGCTACTCATTGACGAAGCGGGCAATTCGACGTTGATCAAGGTGGGCTCTGAATTTGAAGTTGTCGGAGGGGGGAAACTGGATGATATTTTCTGGTCCACTCCTGCCGTCGGAAATGGTACGATTTATTTTCGCGGTGTGAATGCACTGTATTGCGTTCGAAAGTGATCCCGACAGTCGTCAGCGATTCTTCGCGTTTAACGCGTCATTCGCTATGCTGTACAGCCGTCATAAATATCACGTCTCGAAAATCGTGAGTGCAGGACGATGACTTGCTAGAAAATCAGGAGCATTTCCATGGTGTGCCAGCATCTGAGTGAGCTGTACCAGCTTTGTGAAAAGAACCAGTTGCGTTTGGGGGGAGCGGACTTGATTCGAATCGTCTGCAAACAGTGCGACCACGAAGAAACGTGCCCGTCAGTCCTGATGGACGAATACGATTCCAATTATCATGACCATCACCGCGAACCGGCTCACGAAGCAAATTCGCCGAATTTTGAAAAGCCTGGAAATTAACCCGGGGGATGATGATTCCTCACGTCCCGATTTGTTTCAGACGACAGAAGCTTTGTACCGACGTGATCAGGTGCCTGATTTCAACGTCTTTCCCGCAGGTTGTGCCGACGCTGACAGAAACACACTTTTTGACCCGTTTTCCGCTTTGCGTTTGGCAATCGCCTCTTCACGCTTACGAGCCTCTTTTTCGAATCGAGCTCGTCGAGCCAGTTTCGTCATTTCCAGAGCCTTCTGCTCTGCCGCAGCTTGATACGCCATGGCTCGCTGGTTCTCAACGTGCATCGCTCTTTGTTCATATGCGTACTGCTGAATTCGCTGGTGAAGTCTCTCTTGGGGATTGCCTCCGCTGCACATAAATCCGTCATCCTGACAAAGGTGCTCGTCCGCGCTCAGCGCACCTGCAATCGTGAAAGCGACGACGATCGATGTTACTCGCATTGACCAGCGCTGCATGGCGATTCCCCTGTTAAACCAGATAAGACGCACCGAGTCCATCGCCCGTCACGACTGTTTCGAGTTTCTACTGTCGCCAGTTGGATGCCAGATCGTTTTCCGGGTTACAACGAACGTGTGAAACGATTCGTTACGTCCCGGTGCGGATTCCGCCCATGAGCCAAGAGGAGGACAAAGCCTCATTTCGAGCCAAATTCGACCGTTAACAAAAGATGGCGTTTGGTGCAGCGAAAAAACTTGTGCCAAGAAGCCGGGCATCGCCATCTCGATCATTGCATCCGAAGAATCGGTTGACGCACCTGCGATTCACTACTGAAGAAGGCTTCGCTTCAACACGTCTTGAGCCTGCGAAAAATATGGCTGCCAGACGATTTCGGGGCGGGAATACTTCAGGCAGTCTCGTACCTTTTGCAAGGTGTTCAGCGCCATGTGCGGACAACGATTGCAAGCACAAGTTTCGCCCGTCGACGTCATGATTCCGGGGACCGGAATATATTCGTGCTGAGGGGCCAGTTTCTTCAATGGATGAATCATGTTCGCTTCGGTAGCAACAAGAAACGTTTTAGGCTCGGTGACCGACGCGACGTACTTTCGCATCTTTTCGGTACCGCCAATGATGTCTGACACTTCGAGAATGTTCGCAGGACATTCAGGGTGAGACATCACTAATGAACCAGGATGATTGCGCTTCGCACGCAGCAAATCCTGCACACTGAAGACTTCATGAACCATGCACGAGCCGGGCCAGAGGATCATCGGGCGTCCCGTCACCGAACTCAAATAGCGGCCCAGATGTTGATCGGGCACGAACAGGATTTCTTTGTCGGCAGGAACTCGATCGATGATCTCGCGAGCGTTGCCACTCGTCACGATCCAATCGCACAGTGATTTCACGGCAGCAGTCGTGTTGATATACGCCACGGTCTGGAAGTCGTGCCCCTTGGCTCGCAGTTCGGCCTGATAGGCAGCCAGCCGATCCGCAGGACAGCTTTCGGCCAGCGAGCAGCCCGCGTGCAAATCGGGCATCAGAACTCTCTTTTCCGGGCTCAATATCTTGGCCGATTCGCCCATGAAATGAACGCCGCAGAAAACGATGGTCGATGTCTTTACCTGCGTCGCATCGCGGGCCAGTTTCAAACTGTCACCTGTAAAATCAGCGATATCCTGCAAGTCTCCATCAACGTAGAAGTGCGCGAGGATCGATGCATCGCGTTCTTTTTTTAAAGCATCGATCTCGTCCATCAGATCCAGAGGATCTTCATAGGCCGCGACGGGTATATTTGTGTTGATGACGGGAAGTTCCATGTTCTGTCCTGTTCCTGATCTGCAATGTTGAATTGGATTCTATTTCGTGACCTGCAAATAGGAAATGACGTTCAGCGACTTTCTGATTTTCTTCGTCCCGAAGGATAACGCCAAGAACGATTTTTCCCTGGCTTTCATCTTGATGTGCGACCGCTTCGGAGTCCTCGTCGAAGCAGTGGCTTCGCCTCGGCAACGTAAAGTCGAAGAGCACTGCTTGACCGAGTACGGTCAAGCAGTGGCACAAATCTCTTACAATCGTCGCTGTCTGGCAAAAACAACGGAATTATCGCGGGCGCCTAGCCGAACAAAGATTTCTTCCTCAAGTTCTGAAATCCATCTGCCGATGGCTCGCACGAGAGGACCAATTGTCGACACCCGAGTCGGAACTGATGCTGCCAGCGTCGGACGAAATTACCTGGAATTGTGTCGACAGCTTTCCGTCAAATCGAGGTCGCTGCCAACGCTGCCACCGTCGGAAGGAATTACATGGAATTGAGTCGGCAGCTCTTCGTAGCGTTTGCCGCCCTGTTACTGGGGTTCGGGTTGCTGATGGTGCATAGCTCCAGCGTCACCTCCTGGCCGACCGAATTTGAACAGGTCCATCTTTCACGACACCTGGTCTTTCTTGTCATCGGAGTGATCGCCGCACGTTTCGCGGCGTCCCAACACCCGGAATTCTGGCAGCGGTTCGCTCCCTGGTTGTTCGTCATCACTGTCGCGCTGCTGGTCCTCGTCCTGGTGCCGGGGATCGGAGTCCGAGTGAAAGGGGCACAGCGCTGGATTCGAATTCCTGGGGTTTCCGCTCAACCCTCAGAACTGGCAAAAATCGCGGTCCCACTGACGATGTGCTGGCTGGTCGACTGGAATCGAGATCGCCTCTCCCACTGGTTCGCGGGAACGGTCCCTTTTGTGATTCCGGTTCTGATTGCAGTACCTCTGGTACTAATCGAACCCGATCTGGGTACGGCGGTGTTTTTGCTTGGCAGTGCCACGCTGGTTCTCTTCCTCGGCGGCTGGCCATTACGAAATTTTCTGCTTGGGATCGGTGTTTGCGTCCCCGTAGCAATCGGCCCTCTGGCGATGAAGCCGTATCAGCAGCGCCGAGTTACCGGCTTTCTGGAAAGCTGGGCCAATTTTGACGCCGCACCTTATCAATTGAAGCAGTCGCTGGTCACGTTGGGCGCAGGGGGACTGCACGGCGTCGGTTTAGGCCGCGGCTGGCAAAAGCTGAGCTTTCTACCCGAAGCAAACACCGACTTCGTATTCGCAGTCATCGGCGAAGAGCTAGGCCTGATCGGTACACTCAGCCTGATCGCCGTGTGGTGTGGCTTATACCTGTCCGGTCTGCGAATGCTGAATCATCTCGACCGAAGGCGGTTCGCCTACCTGGCCAGTTTCACGCTGCTGACACAATTGACAGGCCAGGCGATGTTGAACATCGCCGTCGTCACAGCCATGGTCCCCCCCAAAGGGATTTCGCATCCACTGATCAGTGCCGGCGGAAGCAACCTCGTCGTCAGCCTGCTCGCCATCGGCATTGTCTTGAGTCTGTCTCGCAACGACGACCCGGAACCGAAGATTGATCCAGCGTAGTAGTCCGCCAACACTTAAATGTGGGGTTGTGTGCCACCCAACGCAGTTAACAATTTTGTATTGTCATCTCGGTCTGCTATCTATCCTCGTCCCGGAGGGACT
>JBAXBD010000179.1:0-9875 GCA_037142165.1 Schlesneria sp.
GTGCGAGGTCGGGAGTCCTACGCACAACGAGTCGGTCGTCCTCGGCGCTCGGATTTTTCTTGGTTTGTCTACCGACCACCTACTCATGACTACTCTCTGCCGCTTCGGTGCGCAAGGTACCCATCAAAAACCTCGCCCGCACTTTTGGATATTTCGAGAATGACTGAGATTGGATCATGATTTCGGAACCCAAATGAGAACGAGATTTTCCGCATTGAATACCTTCGATGTGTGAGTGGTCCCAAGTATTGGGCCGTACGGTGCGAGAACGTTTGGCGAAGCCTTAAAACGTACAGAGCGTCAATTAGTTACGATCCATCGCATTTTCTTGGTGCAAAATGTGCGTTGAGCAGGTTTCGCTTGTTCGGGCTGCGAAACAGCCGTCATTCGGTGGGAGGACATCGGTCGCATAATGTCAAACTGCTATTGTTTTTGGTCCCTCGGTACGTACTCTAGAAAGTTCGACATTATCGATTTAGGGCATACGTGATCGATTTGGACCAGCATCGTGCGGCGGGATGACAATTCCGGCACACGCGAAAGAGTTTATTCCACGTCAACGAGTTCCAATTTTGGTGAATCGGAGTATGCGGTGCAGTTCCAAGACGAAATTCATCTTTCTGTGATTAGCAATGCGTTATGGGAAGGAAAAGACTCAGGGCGCGCCGCCGTGTTGATCGGTGCCGGCTTTAGTCGGAATGCAGAATCATCAAGGATCAACGCTGGCAAGTTCCCTCTATGGGGCGACATCGCCAACTCGATTGTCAATCATCTTTATTCTGACGTTGATTCGTTCGAATTTAAAAATGCCCTGCAACAAGCCGGATCTACAAGCGGCGCGCTACGGTTAGCAGACGAGTTCATAGCCGCGCACGGCAGATCAAAACTAGATGACTTAATTATCCAAACGATTCGCGATGAAGATTTTCGGCCCGGTGAGATTCATAGAAGAATGATGGAGTTGCCATGGCGTGATGTATTTACAACAAATTATGACACGCTCTTAGAACGGGCTGCAGACAATGTTTTCCGTCGGAAATATGGGTTAATCACGAATATTGCTGAGATTTCGTCCGCACGTAGTCCGCGCATAGTCAAACTTCATGGAAGCATGCCTTCGCAACGGCCATTCATTCTTTCCGAGGAGGACTTTAGAACCTATCCTCGCAAATTCGCTCCATTTGTGAATTTGATGCAGCAGTCGATGATGGAGAACATCTTTTGCTTGTTTGGATTCAGTGGCGATGATCCCAATTTCCTTGAATGGTCGGGTTGGGTTCGCGACGAACTCGCTGAATGGGCGCCGCGACTTTATCTTTGCGGATTGCTGGATCTTAATGATGCCAAACGGAGAATGTTGCACGAACGAAATGTGACGCCGATAGATCTTTCAATGCGGTTTCCGCGGAATGAGAATAATCCAGACGTTCGACATCGATTAGCGATTGAATACTTTTTGAAGTTTTTCGAAGACAGAGCGCCTTTAAACCCCTTGCGATGGCCCAAGGATAATACAAAATCTGCATCATTGATGTTGGTGGGCACGCCCGGTCCGAATGAAAAGGATAGCGTTGAGGTGTCGGCAGCTGCGATACCATATTTCGATCAAGAATCAATCAAGCGGTCCTATCCCGGATGGATTATTGCACCGGCAAGCATTCGGGAGTCCTTTTCCCCGAGTCCGCTTTCAGTGCACTTGGAAGAACTCAAAAAAATCGCGGACCACGACGCATACACCCGCCTTGTTGTGTTGGACAACTTCAATTGGTCGCTGGAACTGTGTCTTGAGCCACTTTGGGATCCGGTGGCAATTGAAGTTCACCGGGTGCTCCGACAACTCAACCCGTTCCCAACAATCTTGAAAGATTGGCCTGAAGAAGTCGTAAACAAATCAAAAGAAACCCTCAGTTTGGAGAGTATTCAACATCGATGGTTGACGTTGGCTGTTGCATACCTGCGTTACCTCAGGGAGGAACGAAGATTTGTAGAATTCGACGAATGGTCGAAGCGACTCGATGAATTAACATTAGATTCACCTCAGCACCATCAACGACTCTGTTACGAGCGTGGATTACGTGCGCTCGATGACGCCGATGATTCTCAACTTGAGTCGGCACTTATTTCATGGACTCCCCATGATTCAGATCCGGTTTGGGCTCTTCGAAAGGCTGGCCTCCAAGCCGAGCTTGGAAATGTGGATGAGGCGAATAAGTTAGCATCACAAGCACTTGTCGCTCTTCGGCGTTCGTCAAAAGGGAAACGCGACATCGCCAGTAACTCGCGAGAAGGCTGGTGCATGAAACTTCTTAATTCGCTTCGCCAAAGTAAATTTGAGTTTGATGATAAAACAGATTCCTCGTTTCGCGATCGGTGGGAAGAACTCGACGAATTTCGATGCAATCCGTGGATCGAGTGGAGTGGCTTTAACACGACACTGGAGCGACCGCCGCCGGAGCTTCCAACCTCAAAAAGCAAATCGGATTTGAACCTGAGACATTTAGGACAACACATTTCTTTGCACACCAAATCGAGCCCTTTTTACCGGCATTTCAATTTTATCGGCTCGTGGAGGATGCCGGCGTACCAACACAGATTGGTCACCTGACTGATTCAAAGAAGCACTTAAAAGATGCTGTAAAATGGTTTCTGAAACGAGACCCAGTTCGTGTTCAATCAATCTTGTGTCGAACGTTTGATTCAGAAGTGCTCAATCAGTATTTCACACGACATCACGTCGCGAGTCTGCTGCAGTCCGAAATCGATGATTGGATGGCACGTTGCCACCGAATTCTCAAGACTTAGATTCCAAGGATGCTGCAAGTTGAGAAGTATCATATGGACGCCATTTCGGATCGAGCACATTCACAATTGATTTTGTGTTTGAATGTACTGAAACGGATTGCACTTCGAATGTCGCTCGGACAGTTAAAGGAAACATTCAATGAGGCAATTAATCTTTGGGGATCCGAACCGACTCGGCGAAGCCACACCTTTAATGACGATTTGTCCGAACTTTTGGCCGCTATTGCGATGCAAATGCCAAGGCGTGAGCGAGCGGACGCGGTATTAAATTTAGTCACGCTGCCATTAGCAGGCACGAATGGGCGTTTTGTCCTCGACGGGATCTGTGACGATATTTCTTTTTATCTTCCGCATGATCCACATTTGATCGTGCGTCGGTCATCATTCGAACGCATTAAGACGTGCGTCCAGTCGCTAATAACGCTCTTTAAAACAGCGACCCAAGAATCTGGGACAATTGCACGAGCTGTTCAACGCTTTAATTGGCTTTACAACAATCGTTTATTGACGTCATCGGAATCAAAAGTATTTGGCAAATTGCTTTGGAAAGACGTAAAAAGTAACGATGAAGTCCCGCTATTTCGTGGCTTCAGTCGAATCGCTTGTCTTTGGTGGCCGGAACGATCCTCGGGAAATGCGGTCGCTCAACTACATGCAAATATTCTTAAAGCCGTGGTCCCTCGTTTTCTCGATGGAATTGAACTTGACGACGATCGACTTTCTGCGGTTTGGAAGGCAACTGCCCAGTATCGAGGTCAAAAGACAGTGTCAGGCTGTGAGTTCGTCGATTGGACTGAGGACGAGGCCGTTCGAATACTTGATTCGGTTGTGTGCTGGTGGCACGAGAAAGGAAAGAATTGTGACAGAACCGGATCACCGTTTTTCGTAAAAGATCTGACTGGCGTCTGTTTAAAAAACATCCTTCAAATTCTCTCTCGAGTGGTGATTCCACGGATCAAATCGAGCGGGCCACACGTCGCTAACGTTTTTGAAATGGTTAATGGGATTCAAAGTCGAGGTTTTCCAACCGAGGTTGTTTTGCCAGCACTTTTACGACTTAGACCAGAAGATGAAAACGATTACATAGGGCGGATGTTCGAAGCACTGGTCTCCAATAAGGAGGAAAAGATTGCGTCGAGTTTAAACGGAATCTTCTTCTGGATCGAAGAAAATATCCGTGCGAAAAAGAAACAGTCGTTTTACCGGTTATCAAAGCCACCGGTTCGTTTGTTGAACGAGTTGGCGATTCTAGCAGCACATCGACGGCAGCCGGGATTAGGATTAATTTTGAAAGCAATTCGGTGGATTATTAAAGACTTTTTTAATATGATAACAAGCGAATTTGTAGAAAACGTTACAACCTCGCTTTCTTGCCTTCGTGAGGAAACTGCGTATGGGTCGGTTGCGGTCGCGCCTCACTTTGAGATTGAGGAGATTCCGACGTATCGGCTTTACGGGGCGCGTATTGCAGTTCTGCTTCATAATCTTCCGCGTGGTCGCTCGACTGTCACCGACGATTGGGTGAAATCGATAGCGAGCGATCCATTGCCAGAAGTTCGCGCTTGCCTTGATCTAGATGACATCAACGAAGAGTGAGCGGCGATGATAACATCGCGCCGTGGTAGGATTCGTCCGATTCTTGGTCAAAAAAACTCTTGTGTTTTTTCCGATTCATGGGGACCTGGCGACCAATGATCGAATCATCATCCCTCGAGCTTTTGCATCACTTCGCGGACTCGTCGTTGTGTTTCTTCATAGACGCATGATGGCTTGAGAGCTTCGAGGACCGTTTCAATGTCTCGCCGCGCTTCGAGTTGCGAGATCAGAAAGTTAATCGCTGACGGATCGCGTGACAGGCCGATGCTGATCAGTAGCGAACGCTGTTGATCTTTATTACCTGTTCGCTTCAATGCGTTGATTAGTGCTTCGACGGCCGCCGGTTTACCGCAGACACCGAGTGCGGCGGCGGCTCCGTATACGACGTTTTCCGTCGGGTTCGTCAGGAACTCGGCGACGAGCGGAATCGAATTTTGCGCGGCGAGGTCGAGCAGCCCCGACATACATGTTCCCATGACTTCTGCTTCGGGATCGCCAGACAGAAGTTTGAGTCGCAGTAATGGAATGGCAGATTCGTGCCGGGTGTCAGCGATTGCTTTGACTGCATTGATTCGATCGGCACGCGAACCTTGCAGGTAATCGACAAAGGTGGTCAGCTTGTCGACGATTCTTAGTTGCTGAGACCGTGCAATGGCGAATGCGCTACCAGCTCGAACATTTTCTGCGGTATCTTCTGCGTCTGGCCAACCGGGTTCAATCTGACGATACTGAATTGCGGTCAGGTAGAACTCGGAATCGTCATGATTTAAATTTCCCAAGGCTTCGATGATCGCCGTTTTTGCTGTACAGCCTTTGTCTGCTTTGACCGGGTCAGAATGATCGATCAACCGGTTCCATGCGGCCAGTAATTCCGGCTCCAATCCCGTGAGTTCGAACTCGCCAATTAACTTAGCGGCCTCGGCAATCACGAGGTTTGTTTTGTCGGAAAGATACTTGATCGCAGCTTCAAGGATTTTCGCCAAGTCGCCTTCGGTGCGAACTTCGCGCAGAACGCGAAGTTTTTCATCAATCGATTGGCGAGGTCGCATCCGTTGTCACTGAATCCAAGTTGACTTTGTCAGCATCCTGTCTCTCATCATAGATTGCCAAGATCATCGAAAGACAAATCCTGCTGGTCCGGCCCACGCAAATGAGTGACAATGACGCAATCATTTTCCGTGTAGAAAATGGCACGGAAGACTCGACCTTTCCGAGTCCCAAAAAACGCGTTTCTCAATTCTTTTTCGCAAAACTCGTCTTCAACTGCGAGCGGAAAAGACTCAGGACTGGTCGAAAGCTGTTTGAGAACGCGATCTAATGCATCCAGCCATGAAAAGGCGCCTGTCACGGATCGTTCCGCGATCCAATCTGCGATTGCATTTTGATTACGGACGGCTTCGGCCGTTAGTCGGACACGAAACTTCATTTGGAATTCTGTAACCGAGACCGTGTTTCGTGAATCGCCTGATCCGCATCGACCACGCGCCCGGCTTTGGCGTCGTCAAGTCCCCGCGCCAGTGATAACAGGCTTTGTTCAAGCGACGGCGTTGCCGGGCGAGACGCGCGCCAGCGCCGAAAGAGATCCTCTAATGAGAGATCGGCAGCCTCCCCGTGGGATTGCTCAAGGACGAACTCGCGGAATGCCTCAACTTCTTCAATAACGGTATTCATGCGAGATGCCCTGTCACTTGGGATTCTGAAATACGAATGTGAGTTTACCGTTACGGGACTGGCGCTGGCAAATGCGTTTGTCCTCTGCCATTCAGAATGCGACTCGTGTAAAACAAACCTTTTACAGATAGGCCTTATACGACCTGATATCGAGTTCAGGAAACCCCAGCCAACTCGGTCGCCTTGGCGACGCGGTCGATTCCCAAAATGTAGGCTGCAGTTCTCATAGGGACTTTGCGTTCTTCGGCGATTTTCCAGACTTCGTCGAAGGCGGCCGTCATCTTGATTTCCAGCTTGCCTCGGATTTCTTCCAGTGGCCAGTGGACGACCGAACGATTCTGAACCCATTCAAAGTAGCTGACCGTCACACCCCCCGCATTGGCCAGAATGTCTGGAACTACCAAAATCCCTTTCTCGTGGAAAATCTCGTCAGCTTCCGGAGTTGTTGGGTCGTTCGCCGCTTCGACGATGTATTTTGCTTTGACGAGCGGGGCGGTCTTAGCCGTCAACTGACCACCCAATGCAGCGGGGATCAGCAGATCACATTTGGTGCCGAATAGCTGCTCGTTCGTCAGCGGCTCTGTTCCTGGAAAACCCTGAACGCCGTTATTGTTCTTGGAATATTCCAGCAATTTTGGAACGTCGATCCCTTTCGGGTTCGCACATCCACCTCGCACATCCGTGATCGCAACGAGGACTGCGCCCCGTTCGTGAAGAAACTTTGCGGTGAACGAACCAACGTTTCCAAATCCTTGAAGAGCGACTTTCTTTCCCTTTAACGATTTCCCTAATTGATGGAACAGTCGGTCGGCGACAATCACGACGCCCCGTCCTGTTGCTTCTTCACGGCCTTCGCATCCGTGTAATTCCAACGGCTTTCCGGTGACACAGGCGGGTTGAAACCCATGGTACTTTTGATACTGGTTCATGAACCAGGCCATCACCTGGCCGTTCGTTCCCATGTCGGGTGCGGGGATATCGCTATCAGGCCCAACCATGTCATGGATCTGATCGACAAACTTGCGGGTTAGTCGTTCCAGTTCACCTTTGCTCAGGCTGCGCGGATCGACTGCGATGCCCCCTTTGGCACCTCCGTACGGCAGGTCAACGACGGCGGTTTTCCATGTCATCAATTGAGCCAGCGTCTGAACTTCTTCGTCATCGACCTGAGGATGGTATCGAAGTCCACCCTTCATCGGGCCACGGGCACTGTCGTGTTGAACGCGGTAGCCGACGAAGGTTCCGATCTCGCCATTATCCAGGCGAATGGCGAGTTGCACTTTCACGTCACGCTCGGGAGTGAGCATTAACGTTCTCATCCGATCAGAAATCTTCAGTTGATCGGCAGCCGTGTGAAAATAGATTTCGGATTTCGTGGTCATTGTTGCTTCCAGGGGAAGAAAGTTGATGGGGGGTTAGAACGAAGATTTACCAAACTGGCGAAAGAAAGGCACGCGAAGTGGTAGTTCGTTTTTGTTGGATCGGATTTTAGCCTGAAGTTGATGTGGTGTTGCACGGGCTGAAGCCCATGCTACGAGTCTCGTCGGCTGGAAGCCGACGCTACGACGTGCGTCCTGCGTCATCTCAATTGGCGGTTATGCGCTGGTTCAAAGCGATTGATATTCGATCGTTCTCCACTGGCCGGTTGAACGGAGCTGTCACGTCGTCTTTCACGGCTCAGTGGCTGTTCGTTCTGGTGGAAATACCCGGGATTCCACGGTCCAGGAACTTGCTGTAAAAAGCAATCGGCGACCAGATCGGCCATCCGCTGGTGTCCCGTCGGAGACCATCGCGGTGCATAGCGCAAGAAATTGGATTCCGCGTCTTTTCCGGGCGCCATCACCATTGATCCATCGACAAAGGGGATCTGTTCTCGCTCTGCATAACTCGCCAGTAAATCAAACGGTGCTCGATTGAGATAGCAGGCATCCTGAGCCACGCCGGCGGCCAGGCGAACTCCTTGACCCCGACTGCACTTTGCCGAGACTTGCCATGGCTTTGGTGATGTCATGAGCACGAACTGGATGTTTTCAGCTTGACACAATTCAAACAGGTGGTTGATGGGCTCGGCGGCGTGACGGAACGAAAGATTTTTTTCAGGACGTTCGTCTCGAAGCCAGGCATAGGGGTTGGTATCGACATCCCGGCTGACCGCTTTTTGCTGAGCCAGTTGCTGCTTCCATTCGAAGCTCAGGGAATTCATGGCCCAATCCATCAGGCGAAAGTGTTGTCGCCAGACATCGTGCGGTCTTTCCTTCTTCGACGTGTCCAATTTCGCATGCGGACACGACTGCGGGATACCAGAGTCGTCGCAACGGGCTCGACGGCGAACGTGCTGGTCCTCCGAAACATCAGACCAGTCGAAATGCAACAACACAATATCCGGCTTCAATACCAGTAATCGCTGTTTGAAAAAAAGATATTCCGTCAAAGGGCAATGTCCGGGAACCCCCGCATTGACGACTTCGATTCGCGTTGCAGAACGCTGTTGCAACTGTTGTTGAAGTAGAGTGCAGAAATGATCCGTATCATGAGTTTCCGGAGCGTAAATTGTTTGGTCGCCCAGCACGACAATTCGGCAGACGTTTTGTGGTTTGGGGATCGCCAATTCGGGGCCACGCAGCCTGAGGCTATTGGTACGAACCTCCACAGTTGAATTGGAGTCACGGCATTCAACGTGAGCGACAGCCATCGGCTTGAGCTCCTGGTAGAAGGACCGTGAAGGCTCGCTCAGTTTGGATGTGTCGCTGCAAACGCCATCAGACATCGAACAGATTTTGTCACCCGTCGACGCTTCGTATGTGCGCACCGCGACTTCAGCTCCACAGACCAGCAGGATGAGTAGTGAAGCTGCAAAGGTCACTCGACGAACTAAAGTCAGTCCAGCGCGGAACATATACGTCTCGCGACCGAGATTGAGGCACTCATCGAAAACTCATTTCGACCTCATTATCCCGGTTTAAAAATCTCTCTACCCGATGCGGTGGCATGCTAGCCAGACTGGGAAAACCAGACAATACGGGTTTGCGCGAAGAAGCTCGATGCTTTGTTCAATCTCTATATTCGGTCATCCGGTGCTCTTTGATTGGCTCGAAAAAAGACAAGACACTGCGTCTCCGAAGACTCCGATGCAGTGGCACACAACCCGAACATTGAGTCTTGGCAACTCATCAACGGATTACTCGTGGCACCAGGCATTGATCGATTTGATTTCGCAGGCGAATCGCATCCAGATCCGTCTTGTTTTCACGCAAGGAGGCGTTGATCTGTTGTCGAGCTTTAACAAAATTCCCCTGCTGATAGTCTTGGCATGCCCGATCGTAGTGTGCTCGTGCAAGGTTATGCCGACTTTTCGGACTCTGTTTGTCACGGAATTCGGCCGCTCGTTCTTCGGCAGCATGCTCCAGGCATTTCCCTTCCGCTTCGTTGTCGCAATCGATCACGATTTTTGGCGTGACAAGAACAATCAGCTCTGTTCTCTGAAGGCGTTCACGTTTGTTCCGGAATGGAATTCCGATCACAGGGATCGAGCCGACGACGGGAAGACGATTTGTCGAATCCGTTCCCTGTTCTGCGATCAGGCCGCCAATCGCAACAGTCGCTCCGTCCCGAATCATGACCTGCGTCGTCAATTCTGCCGTTGTTTGAACAGGCTGCCGTGACCGTTTCGCTGCCGTAGCGGAACTTCGTTCCGGATGAATTTCCAGTCGGATAAATCCGTCGGCAGAAATGGAAGGGCGCAAGATCAGCCGAGTTCCCGCGTCCATGAAACGCACTTCGCTTCCCGCTTGCGACTGATATCCGAT